>NZ_BAABDO010000004.1:0-154206 GCF_039539665.1 Actinomadura keratinilytica | reverse complement strand
GTGCAGGCGATCCTCACCCTCCACCACCAGGCCCAATGAGGATGGAAACAGTTCAGTGTCGATCGGCAAGACGTTTGTCCCGGCTCAAATCCGGCGCACGGATCAGTTCGATCGCACCGCCCGATGCGGTGCTAGAGGATGGGGCCGAGTTGAGGCACCGCGTCGGAATCCGGTCGAGCGGGACACAGCCACCGGTCGCGTCGCACCACCGGCCCGCCGTGGTTCCCGCCATATCCCATGCCTTGATCCTGACTATGAGTACACGGTGATCCGGGAAACCGCCCGCCGTCACCAACGGGTGAACTCGTTGGTGGACGCCTCCGTCTCCAGCTCAGCTCGCGTGATTCCTCTAACGCCGTTCAGCTTCGCGCCGTTCAGGTCCGCGCGGCCCAAGTCCGCGCCGTGTAGGTTCGCCTCGTGCAGGTCTGCGCCGAGTAGGTTCGCGCCACGCAGATCCGCTCCGCGCAGGTCCGCACCGGCTAAGTCTGTGTCGCGCAGGTCTGCGCCGAATAGGTTCGCGTCGCGCAGTCCTCCGCTCGCCAGTTCCTCAGGTGGAGGGGGCCGCGACGCTGCGTGTGCAGGATCGCCCGAGGTTGTGTACCGAGGGTTGTGGTATGAGCCCTGGTCAGGCGTTCCCGGTGGCGTGGTTACGCGTTGGGATGCGTCGGAGCGGCCGATTGGAGTTGGTCGCGAGCCGCCCGGATCTCCGAACCGTCTGCCCGCGGCCGCGAGATCTTCGTGATTCTCGCGATTTCCTTGTCGAGTTGCGCGGAGGAGACCATCGGGACGATCCGCGCCAGCTCCTCCATTTGGTCGGCGGCTTCGGGAAGTCGGACGGCGCCCAGGGAAGCGTAGATCCGCCCCCACGTCCAACTCGCGAGCAGTATCGGGCGATCGTGGAGAAGTCGAAGCGCCTCTTCGAAGGCCGCATCGGCTTCGTCGCATCGCTTCAGGCGCGCAAGGACGACGGGCCCATGGGGCTGCGGCCATCACGTGCGCGGGGGCTGCTTCGGCATGACGGAGCGCAACCGCGCTCGCGCCTCCTTGATCTCCGGCACCTGCGCCCATGGGGCAGCGGCGTCCAGCACGCTTTTCACTTTCTGGTCGATCCAGGCCGATGTGACCAGCGGTACGATATATGAGAGTGCCGTCATCAGCTGCGCTGCCAGATCCAGGTTGCGAGTGGCCAGAGCCACCTTCGCTGCGTTGGCGAGGTCGTTCGCCTGATACTGAGTGGCGGGCAGTGACTCGGTGATCCGGACTGCCTCATCGAATGAGTGAAGCGCCTGGCTGACATCTCCCACATCATGGAATACGAGCCCCGACACGCCGCTGACCCAGGCCGAGTCCAGAGGTGACAGGCCATTGATGCTGCGCGCTTCGTTGATGAACTTTTGCGACCGCTTCTTGGAGGTTCCCGCCCAGTTGTCTTGAGCGAGCGCCCACCCCATGTATGCCTTCAACGGAGCCCGAAAGCTGTCGGGCACTTCGGGCAGTGCAAGCCCCTCCTCGGCGTGGTGGGCCGCGTGGTCAGGTGCACCTTTGACGAGATAAAGATCGCTTAGTATGGCGTGGGCGGCGGCCTGCTTCTCGACGTCCCCCGCATCCCGCGCTAGAGCGAGTGACTTCCGGGCGAGTGATTCCGCCAAGTCGACCCGGCCGGCGTCGTAGACGGTCCAGGCCGCCTGACGCATGAACTCGGATGCCGCTACGCGAAGCCCCTTTCCAGTGCCTGGCAGTGCTTCACTGATTCCCTTCGCTTGGGTCCATACCCTCTGGGCGATCGGAACACCGCCGAGTTCGTCACGCATGGTCGATGCGCGCTTCGCCAGCCCGAGGACATATTCCGGATCCTGGTATGGGCTGCTCCTCCCGCTGGGGATGAACAGCACACCGGCGGCCTTTCCCGCAACGGCGCCTCCGGCTGCTTTGACGGCCTTCCCATTGAACTCGCGACGCAGCATCCACGCCTCCCTTTGGGGCATCAGGATCATGATCCAGCCGGCCTTACCTAGAAGATAGGTAGCTGTACCTATCCCGGTATCTCTTGCTCCACTGATCACTCTAGAGATCCACGGCTGGGGTTTGCCCAGCACGCGGGCAAGCTCCGTCTGGCTCCATCCGTTCTCTTCCATGATCAGTTTAAGCGCCTCGGGGAAGCTTCGCGCGTGCATGAATCGAGGCTATTCCCCTGTGGTATCGAACGCCACCATCTTGGTTGAAAGAAAGGCACGCTCAGAGGTGCAGGGGCCCAAAAGTAGGGCGGCCCGGAGGCGGTGAGAGCAGCACCGCCCCGGGCCTTGATCCGGACGCTGGAGGTCCGAACCCAATGTGGAACCTACCCGATCATCAGAGAGGCCCACAGGGCTGTCTCATCGCGAGTGACCCACGTCGCAGGCCGGAGGATGTGCTGGTTCGCGCGGTGCAGGCGGCGACCCGGGGGCGCTGGCTGTGCTGGTTCGGGCGCGCGACGGGCCGGTATTGGGCCATGCCGCCGCACTCCTACCACTGGTCCGGCCTGCTGGAGAGCGACACCCCTGAGGGGCTCGCGGCGGCCATCGGACAGGTGGAGCTGTTCTACGGGTCGGCGCCATGACGTGCCCGATGCCCGGGCGGTTCGCGTTGAACGGAGCGTTGCTGCAGGTCATCGCGGTCCTGGACATCGCCGCCGACGCACGTGAAGTCGCGCACGCGCGTACCTGGTCACGCAGCGCATCGGTGAGGCGTTCGTCCTCCCGGGCGGTGTCACCCGCGACGTGATCGACACCGTTGAACTGTGCGCCTCCGAGGTCATCACGAACGCCATCGTGCACGGCGGACGCGAACACCAGGAGGAACAAGTCACGATCGTTCTCATTTGCGCGCCGTCGTTGATCAGAATCGAGGTGATCGACAGTGGAAACGATCCCGACCGCATGCCACGCGTCCGCGATGTCAAACCGGATTCCGACACCGGAGGCCGCGGACTCGAAATCGTGAGCATCTGCGCCCACCGCTGGGATCACTACACGGACGCCGCAGGGCGAACCGTGTGGTTTGAGGTGAAGTGCTAGGGAATCATTCCGGTACTCCTAGGCCGCCGCGCAGCCGGGTCATTGCGCGTGTCTTTCTTCCCCAAGACGAGGCGCCGCATTCCATGCACGACCCGGCTGCGTGGCCCTCCTGCGCGATCCGCTCCGCGGCGCGCCCGCCGCCGCGTTGGACGGCCGGTACTTCTGGCTGTTCGAACTCCGGGTCTTCGCCTACCGGCCGAGCGGTCGCACCCAGGGCCGCGAGATGGCGGGCTGTGGCGTCCGACCAGGTAGCGGCCCGGGTTAGGGTGGCGGCCATGAGTTCGACCGTGCTCTCCCCTCCCGCCGCGTAGGGCGGGCCACCAGGGAAGACGAGCGCGCGGAGTGAGGTTCCTCCGCGCGCCTGTGCGGTGTGCCCGCGGACGGAGGCACACGACCACTTCCTCACGCGGAGAACGAACACGTGTCGAACACCGTCGTCCGCGTGCCCGTCGCACGCGGACTTCTGTATCTGGCCATCGCCGGAACGACCTGGGGCACCACGGGCGCAGCCGTGGACCTGGCCTACCGGTCGAGCGACCTGGGGCCGATGGCCGTCTCCTTCTGGAGGTACGTCAGCGGCCTTGCCCTGCTGCTCCTCGTACGGCCCGTCCTACGTCCGTCCGGGAAACAGCCACGCCTGTCCCACCGCCTGGGGACGGGGGTGGGGCTCGCCGTCTTCCAGACCGCCTACTTTGGCGCCGTTCAGGCCACGGGCGTGGCGGTGGCCACCATCGTCACGCTGGGGGCCGGGCCGGTGCTCATCGCCGCGGGCGCTCGTCTCGCGTTGGGCGAGCGTCTTGGTGTGGGCGGTGTCGCGTCTCTGGCAGCGGCCCTTGGCGGGCTCTCGGTGCTCGTCCTGGGGGACGACGCGGGGACGGTGCGTCCCCTGGGCGTCGTGCTCGCTCTGCTGTCAGCCGCCGGATACGCCGTGGCCACGCTCCTCACCCGCTGGGCGGGCCCGGCCCAGGACTCCTTCACCACCACCCTGTGGGCCTTCGGCATAGGCGCCGTGGTGCTTCTGCCCTTGGCCGCCGTGGAAGGGCTGCTGCCGCACACCGACGCCCCGGTGCGGGTCCTCGTCCTGCTGGCCTACGTGGCGGTGATCCCGACCGCGCTGGCGTATCCGCTCTACTTCGCGGGCGCCGGGGCCGTCCGCGCCGCCACCGCGTCGGTCGTCATGCTCCTGGAGCCGGTGAGCGCGGCCGTCATCGCCGTGGCCGTGCTGGGTGAGCACCTCGCCCCCGCCACCTTGGCCGGTGCCCTGTTGCTGCTGGCTGCCGTCATGGCGCTCACCTACGCCGAGGCCCGCCGCTCGTAGCCGCTGTGCCCGGTCGTCCTGGTGGCGGCCGGGCATACGGGCCGGAAAGGGACGTGTTGTCGGCGCGATCCCGGGGGGTGTTTCCGGCGTCCCAAGTCATTGGAGGCGATGTGCATGGGGTCGGTTGTTGAAGCAGCGGTGGAGGCGTTCCGGGCGGCGCAGCGCGGGAGCCGGGAGGCGCGGGCGCGGCTGGAGGAGCTGCGGGGGCCGCTCGTCGCGCTGGCCGACGAGGGCGACGTGGAGGCGCAGAACGCGCTGGGCGGCATCGCGCTGGAGCACGACGGCGACGCGGAGACCGCGCTGCGGTACTGGACGCTCGCGGCGCAGCGGCGGCATCCGGCGGCGCAGCGGGGGCTGGGGCATTTGTACGCGGCGGGCAAGGGCGTGGAACGGGACGTGGAGAAAGCGGCGGAGCTGTTCCGGCCCGCGGCGCTCGCCGGCGACCAATTCGCCATGTACAACCTGGCGCTGCTGCATCTGCGGGAGGAACGGCTCGCCGGGAGCATGAGCCGCGACGAATTGGTGTCCCTGCTGGAGGGGGCCGCCGACAAGGGGCTGGCGGAGGCGGCCACCGAACTGGGGAATCTGCTGGCCAAGGAGGACCGGGACGAGGAGGCGCTGCGCTGGTATCTGCGCGCCGCGCACGCCGGGTATCCGGAGGCGATGTACGTGGCGGGGTGCTGGTACCGGGACGGCTACGGCACCGAACCCGATCCGGTGCAGGCCGTGCGGTGGTTCCTGGCGATGCTCGGCGCGGGCAGCGGGGACGGCGTGCACGAGGCGATCAAGCTGGCCGGCTCGATGACCGACGAGCAGATCCGCCGCGCCGCCGTGCTGGCCGGGGATCCCAACTGCGGTGACGCCCTCGTTTCCACCGTTCGGGGGCGCACCACCGCCGATTAGCGTTCCGGGCCGTGAAAGATTTCACGGCCCGGATGACGCTTTTGCGGCACCGGGTTAGCATCCGCTTTGGGAGCGCTCCCAATCCGGCCATCCCCGCCACCGGAACGGAGAAAGCGCGATGCGCCTCAACCGAATGCTCCGCCGTGCCGTGACGATGCTCTCCGCGGCGGCGCTCCTGCCGCTCGTCTGGGTCGACACCGCGGCGGCGCACGGATCCGTCATCGACCCGGCGTCCCGCAACTACGGCTGCTGGCTGCGCTGGGGCAGCGACTTCCAGAACCCCATCATGGCGGAGCAGGACCCCATGTGCTGGCAGGCGTGGCAGGACAACCCCAACGCCATGTGGAACTGGAACGGCCTGTACCGCGACAACGTGGGCGGCAACCACCAGGCCGCGATCCCCGACGGGCAGCTGTGCAGCGCCGGCCAGACCGAGGGCGGCCGCTACCGCTCCATGGACGCCGTCGGCCCGTGGAAGACGACCGACATCTCCAGCACGTTCACCATCAACCTGTACGACCAGGCCAGCCACGGCGCCGACTACATCCGCGTCTACGTCACCCGCCAGGGCTACGACGCCCTGACCCAGCCGCTGCGCTGGAGCGACCTGGAGCTGGTCCGCGAGACGCCCAGGTACGCCCCCGCCAACAACTACGTGGTGTCCAACGTGAGCGTGTCCGGACGCAGCGGCCGCCACGTCGTCTACACCATCTGGAAGGCGTCGCACATGGACCAGACGTACTACTTCTGCAGCGACGTCAACTTCCGCTAGAGCCGTCCGTCTCGTCCCGCCGGAACCCGCGCCGCGTCCGGCGGGACGTCCTTTTCCCCGCGCGCGGGCGGCCGCACGGTGCCGACCGGGCCGCCCCGGCCGAGGCCCTCGCCACACCGTGATGACCCCGTTCGGCCAGGCCGGGAACTCCGCGTTCCTTACGATGACCTGCATGGAGTCGACGACGCGGAGGGTGACGGACGAGGCCGGGGCGCGGCCGCCGGGACGCGGAGCCCAGGCGGCGCGCAACGACCGGCTGATCCGCGAGGCGGCCCGGGCGGTGTTCACCGCCGACCCCGAGGCGCCCATCGCGGCGGTGGCCCGGCACGCGGGCGTCGGCATCAGCACCCTGTACCGCCGGTACCGCAGCAAGGAGGACCTGCTCCAGCGGCTCACCGCCGAGGCCATGGACCGCTACCTGGCCGAGGTGGAGCGCACGCTCGCCGACGACCGCGATCCGTGGACGGCGTTCGCCGACTTCATGCACCGCTGCCTGGACCTGGGCGCCGGGTCGCTGGGCATGCGGCCGGTGCGCGGGCTGCCGGCGACCGAGGAGATCGCCGACCGGGAGCAGCGGATGCAGGCGGCCACCCGCCGGCTGCTGGACCGGCTCAAGGACGCGGGGGTGCTGCGCCGCGACATCGACGTCGGCGACGTCGCCGTGGTGCTGGAGAACGTGCAGGTGCTGCGCGTCGGCGACGCCGAGCGCACCGGGCGGCTGCGGCACCGCTACCTGACGTTCCTGCTGGCGGGGCTGCGATTGTCCGCGGACGTCGAGCTGCCCGGCCCGGCCCCCGCCTGGGAGGAGCTGCGCGCCCGTTAGCGCGTGCCGGCGGTCGGCGGCGGCGTCGGTTCGTCGGAGTCGCAGGGGCCGAAGATGTCGGCGCTGCCGGGGTCCAGGCGGGCCAGCAGCGCGCGCAGGATCTCGCGCAGCCGCAGCACGTCCTCGCGGCTGAGCGGGTCGAACAGGTGGCGCCGCACCGTTTCCACGTGCCCCGGCGCGGCCGCCTCCAGGACGGCGAAGCCCTCGTCGGTGAGCTCGGCGATGGTGGTGCGCCGGTCGGCGGGGTCCTTGACGCGCCGCACCCAGCCCGCCTGCTCCAGCCGGTTCACCGCGTGCGACAGGCGGCTGGGCGAGGAGCGCACGACCGCGGCCAGCTCGGTCATGGTCAGCGCGCGGCCCGGCGCCTCCGACAGCATGGCCAGGATCACGTAGTAGGTGTGCGGCAGTCCCGAGTCGCGCTGCAGCTGCCGTTCCAGCGTCTCGTTCAGCAGCCGGGTCGTCCACAGGAAGGCCCGCCAGGTCTGCTGCTCCTCGGCGTCCAGCCAGCGCGTCCCGTCCTCGGCCATGCCCCCAGTTTACTTGAAGATTCAAGGCTTGAAGATTCAACAAACCCGGCGTATGCTGCCGCCGAGTTTGTCCAATTTTGAACTACATGGACCGAGTGGAACGGGGACGATGATGACCGTCCGGATGCCCGTGCTCTACCTCAGCCACGGCGCCCCGCCCCTGGCCGACGACCGCGTCTGGAGCGGCCAGCTCGCCCGCTGGTCCGCCGGACTGCCGCGCCCGCGCGCCGTGCTCATGGTGTCCGCCCACTGGGAGGAGGCCCCGCTCTCGATCGGCGCCACCCGCACGGTGCCGCTGGTGTACGACTTCTGGGGCTTCCCGCAGCGCTACTACGAGGTGACCTACGAGGCCCCCGGCGCGCCCGAACTCGCCGACGCGGTGCGCCGCATGCTGCCCGGCGTCCACCACGACCCCGAACGCGGCCTCGACCACGGCGCCTACGTGCCGCTCAAGGAGATGTATCCGGACGCCGACGTCCCCGTGCTGCAGATGTCCATGCCCACCCTGGACCCCGAGCGGCTGTTCGAGCTCGGCCGGAGGCTGGCCCCGCTGCGCGACCAGGGGGTGCTGATCGTCGGCAGCGGCTTCACCACCCACAACCTGCGCGCGATGGCCCCCGCCCCCGACGCCCCGCCCCCCGCGTTCACCGTCGAGTTCGACGACTGGGCCGAGCGCTCGGTCGCCGCCGGAGACGTCGACGCGCTGCTGGACTTCGAGGTCAAGGCCCCCGCCGCCCGCCTGGCGCACCCCCGCACCGAGCACTTCGCGCCGCTGTTCGTGGCCCTCGGCGCGAGCGCCGACGACGCCGGCTCCGACGCCCCCCGCGGCCGCTCGGTGATCGACGGCTACTGGTTCGGGATGGCCAAGCGGTCCTTCCAGTTCGGCTGAGCACCCCCCCGGGCGGCCCCGCGGCGGGCGCCGCGCCGTGCGGTCAGCCCATCTCCTTGAAGCCGTCCCGCCAGGTGGACAGCCGCGGCTTCCAGCCCAGCTTCTTGGCCTTGGCGTTGGAGATCGGACGGCCGATGGCGGCGGCGTGCCGCGCGGTGCCCGGCGTCGGGGCGCCCAGCGCCGCGCAGAAGACCGGCAGCCAGTCGGCCGTCGTGGCGGGCTCGTCGTCGACGATGTTCACCGGGCCCGCGGGCCAGTCCAGCGCCGCCAGCGCGGCCGAGGCGGCGTCGTCGACGTGCACGAACGAGGTCCACACCGGGTTCAGCTTCAGGTCGCCCGCCTTCGCCCGCTGGGCGATCGCGCCGTCCGGCGCGTACCAGGTGCCCGGGCCGTACAGCGCCCCGTACCGCAGCACCACCCCGCGCGGCATGCCGCCGACCATCTCCTCCAGCGGGCCGACGCCCGCGTACGGCCGCAGGGTGGTGTCGAGCGGGTCGGTCTCCACGGCCGGTTCCTTGCCCGGCACGTACAGCCACGCGATGCTCTGCGCGATCATGGTCTGCACGCCGGCGGCCCGCGCCGCCGCCACCAGGTTGCGAGTGCCCTCCACCCGCAGCCGGGAGTTGGCGTCGAAGTCCTCGGCGGACAGGTCGGTGAGCTGGTGGATGATCACGTCGGGCCGGGCGGCCAGGACGGCCTCGCGCAGCGCGTCGGCGTCGTAGACGTCCACGACGGCGGGCGTCGCATGCTGGTCGGCGATGGACTGGGCGCGCTCCGGCCGCCGGGTCGTCCCGGTGACCTCGTGGCCCGCCTGCACGAGCATCGGGACCAGTCGGCGCCCGATCACCCCGGTGGCGCCGGCGACAAAGATCTTCAAGGGGGGTACCTCCACGACGTTCATGCCGTTGTGGTCGTCACCACGGCAGGATAATGCGACTTCGCACACCGTTTCGCCGCCGCCTGACGGACCGGTGGCTTGTGGTCCGTGTCCCACCATCGGTTCGGTCGCTGTCCCACGTCGATGATGCGGCGAGTGTCACCCGGATCGCGCGCGGCACGCGGATCGACTCCAGCTTTTCAGGTATCCGGCGTTCCCGGTAGTTGAACTTCGAACAACGCGCCGCCGCCCGGAGCCTCATCCGCGGTCAGCCTACCGCCGTGCGCCCGCACCAGGTCGCGGGCGATCGCCAGGCCGAGCCCGGCGCCGCCGTCGTCGCGGCTGCGCGCGTCGTCCAGCCGGACGAACCGTTCGAAGATCCGCTCGCGGTCCTCCGGCGGCACCCCCGGGCCGTCGTCGGCGACGCGCAGCACCGCCCGCGTGCCGTCCGCGGACGCCGCCAGCGACACCCGGATCCGCGACGCGGCGTGCCGTTCGGCGTTGTCGAGCAGGTTGGACAGCACCCGGGCCAGGCGGCCGCGGCCGCCCATGACCGCCGGCGCGTCGCCGGCCACGTCGGCGTGCACGGTCAGGTCGCGGCCGCTCGCGGGACGGCGCCGCAGCTCCTCGCCGACCAGCTCGGCCAGGTCCACCGGCTCGGTTCGGACGGGCCGGTCCCCGGCGTCCAGGCGGGCGAGCAGCAGCAGGTCGGCGGCCAGGTCCTGGAGCCGGATGACGTCGTCGGTCAGCCCCCGCAGGTCCAGCAGCTCCGGATGCGCGGCGGCCACCTCCAGCTGGGTGCGCAGCGACGCGATCGGGCTGCGCAGCTCGTGCGAGGCGTCGGCGACGAACCCGCGCTGCCGCGCCACCGACCGCTCCAGCGCCGCCAGCGTCTCGTTGGTGGTGGCCGCCAGGTCGGCGACCTCGTCGCGCGAACGCGGCTGCGGGACGCGCCGGGCCAGGTCGCCGGACGCGGTGATCTCCGCCAGCTCCCCGCGGATGGCCGCCACCGGACGCAGCGCCCGCCGCGTCACCAGCCACGTCACCACCGCGACCACCACCAGCAGCACGGGCAGGCCCACCAGCATCGCGCGCGCCACCGTGCCGACGGCGTCGCGCGTGGTCTGCAGCTCCGCGCCCGCGTAGACGGTGACGGTCTCCCCGGCGGGCGTGGTGGCCTGGACGGCGGCGAACCGGTAGTCGGCGGAGCGGCCGTTCACGGTGGCGGTGCCGGTGGAGTGGTGCACGTCGCCGGAGACCTGGCCGCGGCCGGGCGCGCCGTCATCGTCGTCGTCTCCGTCTCCGTCTCCGTCTCCGTCATCGTCGCCGTCGTCGTCGCCCTGGACGGCGGGCGCGCCCGCCGAGGCGCCGGGCCGCACCTCGCCCGTGCCGGCGCCCGTGATCGCCGTCAGGTTCTCGCTGACCGCCCGCACGCGGCCGAGCGCGTCCACGACCTGGACGGGATGCTCGTCGCCGTCGTCGAGTTCGAGCCGGTCGAACGGCGTGCCGGTGGCCAGCTGCGAGGCGACTTCGCGCGCCGCCACCTCCGCCTGCAGGTCGGCCCGGCCGGCGAGGTTGGCGCGCAGCAGCAGCACGACCGCCAGCCCGGCGGCCACCAGCGCCACCGCGACCACGGCGGTCGCCCCCAGCGTCGTGCGGGCGCGGACCGAGCCGAGGAACCGCACGGTCAGCCGCCCCCGCCCGGGGTGCGCGGGGCGCCGCCGTCGGTGGCCAGGCGGTATCCGGCGCCCCGCACCGTCGTGATCGACCGGCGGCCGAACGGGGCGTCCAGCTTGCGGCGCAGCGCGCTGATGTACACCTCCACGATGTTGGGGTCGCCGTCGTAGGCGAAGTCCCACACATGCTCGATGATCTGCTGCTTCGACACCACCCGGCCCGCGTTCACCGCCAGCTGCTCGAGCACGGCGAACTCCTTGGCGGTCAGCTCCACCTCCGTGCCGCCGCGCGTCACCCGCCGGGCGGCCTGGTCGACGGTGAGGTCGCCCAGCACGATCGCGGGGGAGCCGCCGCGCGTGCGGCGCCGCAGCAGCGCCCGGATGCGCGCCAGCAGCACCACGTAGGAGAACGGCTTGGTCAGGTAGTCGTCGGCGCCGGTGTCCAGGCCCTCGGCCTCGTCGTACTCGCCGTCCTTGGCGGTCAGCATGAGGATCGGGGTGTCGTCGCCTGCCGCCCGCAGCCGCGCGCACACCCGGTAGCCGTTCAGCCGGGGCAGCATCACGTCCAGCACGATCAGGTCGTAGTCGTGCGCGACCGCCCGGTCCAGGCCGGCGGCGCCGTCGTGCGCCACGTCCACCGCGAAGCCCTCGGCGGCCAGCCCGCGCGCCAGCGCGTCGGCCAGCCGCTTTTCGTCCTCAACGATGAGCAGGCGCATGCCATCAGGCTGCCAGAGCCGCCTGAAGAGGATTTCAGGTTGGTTCAGGAGCGCTACAGGTCGGGTTGCCAGCGTGGTACCCGTCGCCGGCGGCCGACCGGGGCCGCCGCGGACGACGGGAGGAAGCATGGGTTTGGCCGGGAAGAAGCTGTCGGGGCGCGGTCTGCTGGTCGCCGGGCTCACCGCGGGCGTGCTCGCCGCGGGCGGGACGGCCGCCGCGTTCGCCGCCGGCGGGGACGACGACACGGTGCCGAGCACCCCGCGCACCGGCTACACGCAGCCGGTCGGCGCGGACGGCGGCGCGGCGCCGCGCTCCTCGCGGATCGGCTGCGCGCAGGCCGCGGGTGCCGTGCTGAAGGCGGTTCCGGGCGGCCGGATCGAGAGCCTGGAGCTGGACGACGACGGCCGGTCCCTGTGGGAGGCCGACGTGCTGACGGGCGCCGGGGCCTGGCGCGAGGTGCACGTCGATGCCGGTGACGGCCGGGTGGTCGCCGACCGCGCGGACGACCCCGACGACGATTCCGGCCGGTCGGCGCAGGCGCTGCGGTCCGCGAAGGTCGACGCGGTGCGGGCCGCCGCGGCCGCGGCGCGGACCGCGTCCGGCACGGTGACCTCCATCGAGTTCGAGCACCGCGCCGCGCGGTCGGTGTGGGAGGTCGAGATCACCGGGCAGGACGGCCGCGAACGCGAACTGCGCGTGGACGCCGCCACCGGCAAGGTCGTCGCGGACGACTCCCGGGACGACGACGCCGACGACGACTCTGACGACGACGCCGGGGACGACGACTGAGGAACGTCCCGTGAAGGGCGACACCGCGCCGCGGGGATGAGATCGTACGCGGGGAGGTGACGGCCGATGCAGATCACGCTGGTTCAGGGAGACATCACCGAGCAGCAGGTGGACGCTGTGGTGAACGCGGCCAACTCGTCCCTGCTCGGCGGGGGCGGAGTGGACGGCGCCATCCACCGCAGGGGCGGCCCGGAGATCCTGCAGGAGTGCCGCAGGGTGCGCGCCTCCCAGTACGCCGGGGGCCTGCCGACGGGGCAGGCCGTGGCGACCACCGCCGGACGGCTGCCCGCCCGCTGGGTGATCCACACGGTGGGGCCGGTCTACTCGGCCTCCGAGGACCGGTCGGAGCTGCTGGCGTCCTGCTACCGCGAGTCGCTGCGCGTCGCCGACGATCTGGGCGCGCGGTCGGTCGCGTTCCCCGCGGTGTCGGCCGGTATCTACGGCTGGCCCATGGACGACGCGGCGCGCATCGCGGTGCGGACCGTCCGCGGCACGGCCACCACCGTGCAGGACGTGCGGTTCGTGCTGTTCACGCCGGACGCCTACGAGGCGTTCGCCAAGGCCGTCGGCGACGGCTGAGCACCCCGGGCCCGTGAGCATGCGGGCCCGGGGGGCACGGCGTCAGGCGCCGGCGGCCAGGGCGCGGGCCGCGGCGTAGTCGGCCTTGCCGTTGGGCAGGCGCAGGCTGCGCCGCGTCCGCGCGAACGCCTTGGGGATCTTGTATCGGGCCAGGTGGCGGGCGCATCCGTCGCGCAGCTGCGCGTCGCTCGGGCCGTCCCCGTCCTCGGCCACCCGCAGCACGGCGACGATCTCGCTGCCCCACCGCTCGCTCGGGCGCCCCACGACCAGGGCGTCCAGCACGCCCGGCAGGTCGCGCAGCACCCCCTCCACCTCCTCGGCGAACACCTTCTCCCCGCCGGTGTTGATCGTGGTGGCCTCGCGGCCGTGCACCTCGACCGTCCCGTCGGCCAGCAGCCGGGCCCGGTCGCCGGCGATGACGACGCGTTCGCCGTCCACGGTGCGGAAGGTGGCGGCGGTGCGCTCGGGGTCGTTGAGGTAGCCGAGCGGGATCGTGCCGGTCTTGGCCAGCCAGCCCAGCTCGTCCTCGCCGGGGGACAGCCGGCGGGTGCGGTCGGCGCTCACCACCCGCGCCTCGGGGGTCGGGACGAACGGGCCGTCGGCGGCGCCGCGCCGGGTCACCTGGAACCCCGACTCCGAGGAGCCCAGCACGTCCACGATCCGCACGTGCGGCAGCCGCTCCTGCAGCCGCCGCTTGACGTCCGGGCTGATCGCGGCGGCCGAGTTCAGCAGCGTGCGCAGCTCGGGCAGCGCCACGTCGCCGCGCTCCAGCTCCGCCAGGATGGGCCGGGCGAACGCGTCGCCGACCACCGGGATCCGGGTGACGCGCTCGCGCGCGGCCGTGGCCACCAGGTCGGCGGCGTCCAGCCCGTCGGTCCGGCCGGGGAACACCACGCAGGCGCCGCCGCACCAGCCGCCCAGCGCCGACCACGTGCCGCCGCCGTGCATCAGCGGCGGGCCGACCAGCACCCGGTGCCGGGAGCGCTCGGCCCGTTCGACGGCCTCGTCCAGGTCGGTGATGGGCGTCCCGTCGCGGCGGGCCAGCCCGAGCGGGCCGATCATCAGGTCGCCGATCCGCCACAGCACGCCCTTGGGCAGCCCGGTCGTCCCGCCCGTGTAGAGGATGTGCAGGTCGCCGGGGTCGGGCCGGACGCCGTCGAGCGGGGTCGCGGGGGCCTCGGCCAGCGCGGTCTCGTAGTCCAGCGCGCCGGGGGCGAGGGGCGTGCCGGAGCCGTCGCGCACCTGGAGCAGCAGCGGGGCCCGGTCGAGCCGCTTGGCCACGCGCTCGATCACGGGGGCGAAGCAGGCGTGGTAGAGGATGGCGGCCGGGCGGGCGTCGCCGAACAGCTGCGCCAGCTCGTCGTCGACGTACCGGTAGTTGACGTTGAACGGCGCGACGCGGGCCTTGTGCGCGCCCAGCAGCCCTTCCAGGTACTCGGGCCCGTTGTGCAGGTAGAGCGCCAGGTGGTCGTGCGGCGACTGCCACGGGTGGGCGGCCTGGCCCCGTACGCCGAGGCCGTGGGCGTGCAGGACGTGCGCCAGCCGCCGCGTCCGCTCGGCCACCTCGGCCCAGGTGCGCCTGCCGTCGCGCCACACCACGCACTCGCGGTCGGGCACCGCGGCGGCGATCGCCTCGTGCAGGGTCGCCAGGTCGAGTTGCGCCTTCGGCTGGGGCATCGGCACTCCCTTCGCACACGCTCCAGAAGATCACCGTAACCAAATACTTACCGAATCTCATTCAGTTGTGGCGAAAAACGCTCGGCGTCTTCGCGTCCGCCATGGCCGCCGCCAGGGACGACGTGGCCGAAAGCGGCAACGACCTGTGCACACCGGGGCACACGGCACAATCACTGGGTGACCCCCCGCATGACCAGGCCCCGGGGAGAGGTCACCCGGGGCACCACCGCCCCCAACCGGCTGCGCCGCATCGACCGCTGGATCACCGCCACCCAGACCGGCCCCCTGCGCACCGGTCCGCGCCCCCTCGTCGTCGACCTCGGCTACGGCGCGTCGCCCGTCACCACCGTCGAGCTGTACACGCGGCTGCGGCGGGTGTCTCCCCGCGTGGAGGTCGTCGGCATCGAGATCGAACCCGCGCGCGTCGCCGCGGGCCTGGCCTTCCTGGACCAGGCCGCCGGCCGCTACCAGGGGCTGTCGTTCGTGCGCGGCGGCTTCGAACTGCCCGTCGACCGGCCGCCCGTCCTCGTCCGCGCCTTCAACGTGCTGCGGCAGTACCAGGAGGCCGCGGCCTGGCAGGCGTGGGACGAGCTGTCCGCCCGCCTGGCGCCCGGCGGCGTCCTGGTCGAGGGCACCTGCGACGAGATCGGCCGCCGCGCCGTCTGGGTGACGCTGCGCGGCGGCCGACCGCAGACCATCACGTTCGCGGCCCACGTGGCGTCCCTGGGACGCCCCTCCGACCTGGCCGAACGCCTCCCCAAGACACTGATCCACCGCAACGTGCCCGGGGAGCGGGTGCACGCGCTGCTCAACGCCTTCGACCGCTGCTGGGCGATGGCCGCACCCCACTCGGTGTTCGGCCCCCGCGCCCGGTGGATCGAGGCGGTCGGGCTGCTCTCCCGCACCCACCCGGTGCACACCCGCCCGCCCCTCGGGGGCCGGGCGCGCTGGCGGCTGGGCGAGCTCACCCTCCCCTGGTCGGCCGTGGCGCCCGGCCCGTGAGACCCCGCGCGCTCACACTCGGTGGACCTTGTGCGCGGTCGCCTGGACGCGGGGCTGCACGTCGATGCGGTCGATGTTGACGTGCGACGGCCGCGTCACCGCCCACGCCACGCAGTCGGCCACGTCCTCGGCCACCAGGGGCTCCGGGACGCCCGCATAGGTCTGCTCGGCCTTGTCCGCGTCGCCGCGGAAGCGCACCAGGGAGAACTCCTCGGTCTTCACCATGCCCGGCGCGATCTCGGTGACCCGCACCGGCTCGGCCACCAGCTCCAGGCGCATGACCTCGTTCACCGCGTACGCGCCGAACTTGGCCGCGTTGTAGCCCGCGCCGCCCTCGTACGGCTGGTGCGCGGCCAGGGACGTGATGTTGACCACGTGCCCGTCGCCGCTGGCGATCAGCTTGGGCAGCAGCGCCTTGGTGACGCGCAGCAGCCCCAGCACGTTGATGTCGTACATGCGGGCCCAGTCGGCGGGGTTCGCCTCGGCCACCGGCTCCAGCCCGAGCGCGCCGCCGGCGTTGTTGACCAGCACGTGGCAGGTGTCGACCGCCACGGCCAGGGCGTCCACCGACTCCTGCGAGGTCACGTCCAACGTCACCGCGACCGCCTTGCCCGCGCCCGGCACGTTCTCGGCGATCTCCTTGGCCAGGGCGTCCAGCCGGTCCCGCCGCCGCGCCGCCAGCACCACGTTGAACCCCTCGGCGGCCAGCCGCCTGGCCGTGGCCGCCCCGATACCGCTGCTTGCTCCGGTCACTACCGCCGTCTTACGCATGCCCCCCAGCTTCGCAGGTCACGGACGGGCCGCGCACAGCCGGGACCTGGGCCGCGCCCCGCGGTGGCTTCGATCACCGCCGGGGCGCACGCGGTTGGGGACCAGCGCCCGGGAACACCTGATGCGGGGGGATAGGTTGCAGTAGCGGAGGTGGTGTCCGGTGCCGCGTCGAATCAACCGGGTTGCGACGATCAGCGTTCACACGTCCCCTCTTGACCAGCCCGGTACCGGAGACGCGGGCGGCATGAACGTCTACGTCGTCGAGGTGGCCAAACGGCTCGCGGCACGCGGCGTCGAGGTCGACATCTTCACCCGCGCCACCTCGCGCGCGCTCCCGCCCGTCGTCGAACTGGCACCCGGCGTCAGCGTCCGCAACGTCGTCGCCGGGCCGTTCGAGGAGCTCGACAAGACCGAACTGCCCCGCCACCTGTGCGGCTTCACCTCCGAGGTGCTGCGCGCCGAAGCCGACCACGACCCCGGCCACTACGACCTCCTGCACACCCACTACTGGCTGTCCGGGCAGCCCGGATGGGCCGCCAAGCGCCGGTGGGGCGTGCCGCTGGTGCACTCGATGCACACCATGGCCAAGGTCAAGAACGCCGCGCTCGCCGACGGCGACACGCCCGAGCCGCAGGACCGCGTCGAGGGCGAGGAGCGGATCGTCCGGACCGCCGACCGGCTCGTCGCCAACACCGCCGAGGAGGCCGGCCAGCTCACCCGGCTGTACGGGGCCAGGCCGTCCCAGGTCGAGGTCGTCGCCCCCGGCGTGGACCTGTCGGTCTTCCGGCCGGGCGCCGCGCTGGCCCGCGGGCTGCTGCCGCACCGCACCGGCCCCGCCCGCCGCCGCCTCGGCCTGCCGCGCGACGCCTACGTCCTGCTGTTCGTCGGCCGCATCCAGCCGCTCAAGGCCCCCGACGTGCTGCTGCGCGCCGCCGCGCGGATGCTCGCCGACGAGCCGCGCCTGCGCGGACGGCTGGTCGTCGCGGTCGTCGGCGGCCCCAGCGGCAGCGCCCGCTGCCGCCCCGAGGGCCTGCGCTCCCTGGCCGCCGAACTCGGCCTGACCGACGTGGTGCGCTTCGAACCGCCCTGCCCGCAGGCGGAGCTGGCCGACTGGTACCGCGCCGCGGACGTCACCGTCGTCCCCTCGCACAACGAGTCGTTCGGCCTGGTGGCGGTGGAATCCCAGGCGTGCGGCACACCCGTCGTCGCGTCCGCCGTGGACGGGCTGCGCACCGCCGTGCGCGACGGGGAGTCCGGCGTGCTGATCGCGGGGCACGACCCCGCCGACTACGCCGCCGTCCTGCGCCGCCTGCACGCCGAACCCGGGCTGCACGCCCGCCTGGCGCGCGGCGCCGTGCGACACGCCGAGCGTTTCGGGTGGGACGCCACCGTGGACCGCCTCCTGGAGGTGTATACCGGTGCACTGTCCACGTTCGCGACGTCCCGCATCCTCGCCGAGGTGACAGTGTGAGTACCGCAGGTTCCGATCCGGTCTCGGTGATCGAGAAGACGCTGCGCGAGGCGGAGCTGGAGTACGAGACGCCGCGCGACGGGGCGTTCTTCGTCAAGCTGCCCGGGCAGCGCAAGCTCGCCACCATGACGTGGCTCATCGTCGGCGACCACAGCCTGCACGTCGAGGCGTTCTTCTGCCGCCGCCCCGATGAGAACCACGCCGAGTTCTACCGCTTCCTGCTGGAGCGCAACGGCCGCATGTACGGGGTGAGCTTCGCCGTGGACGAGGTCGGCGACGTCCACCTCGTCGGCCGCCTGCCTCTTGCCGCCATCACCCCCGAGGAGATCGACCGGCTGCTCGGCTGCGTGCTGACCTACTCCGACGACAACTTCAACAAGGCGCTGGAGCTCGGCTTCAAGACCTCCATCCAGCGCGAGTGGGACTGGCGGGTCAAACGCGGCGAGAGCCTGGCCAACCTGCAGGCTTTCGCCTCCTTCGCCGACCCCGCCAACCGCGACCCGCGCTGACCCCCGGTCCACGCCGGGCGGATAAGCTTCCATGCCATGGCGACCCTGGTACTGCTGCGGCATGGCGAAAGCGTCTGGAACGCGGAGGGCCTGTTCACCGGGTGGGTGGACGTGGACCTGTCCGCCAAGGGCGAGAGCGAGGCCACCAAGGGCGGCGACCTGCTGCTCGACGCCGACATCACCCCCGACGTGGTGCACACCTCGCTGCTCAAGCGGGCGATCCGCACCGCCAACATCGCGCTGGACGTGGCCGACCTGCTGTGGATCCCGGTGCGCCGGTCCTGGCGGCTCAACGAGCGGCACTACGGCGCGCTGCAGGGCAAGAACAAGGCGCAGACCCGCGAGGAGTTCGGCGAGAAGCAGTTCATGATCTGGCGCCGCTCCTACGACACCCCGCCGCCGCCGATCAAGGACGACGACCCGCTCTCCCAGGTCAACGACCTGCGCTACGCCAGCCTGCCGTCCGAGCTGATCCCGCGCACCGAGTGCCTGGCCGACGTGGTCGACCGGCTGCTGCCGTACTGGTACGACGCGATCGTCCCCGACCTGGCCGCGGGCCGCACCGTCCTGGTCGCCGCGCACGGCAACTCGCTGCGCGCCCTGGTCAAGCACCTGGACGACATCTCCGACGAGGACATCGTCAACCTCAACATCCCCACCGGCATCCCGCTGGTGTACGAGCTGGACGACGACTTCGCCCCGCTCAAGCGCGGCGGCGAGTACCTCGACCCGGCCGCCGCCAAGGCCGCCATCGAGGCCGTCAAGAACCAGGGCAAGAAGTAGCCCCACCCGCCGCGCTCGTCCGGCCTCCGGCAACACCCGAGCGAGGGCGCCGGAGCCGGGCCGCGCGTGAGCGCGGCTGCCGTTGCGGCGAACCGACCGCGCCGGTGCCGCCGCGCCGCACGCCGCCCGGGCACGTACTCGGGCCCCTGCGGCCGCTGTCTCCGCGCGTCCGCACGGCGCTGCAGGCGTCGCCACGCTCGTCCGTTCGGCGCCGGTGTCTGAACCCGGTAACGACCGCGTCCGCCCCGGCAGGTGCCCTGGCGCTGTAGTCGCGTCCGAGTGCGGCGGTGGCGGTGAGTCGGTGCGTTGGTGGCCGCTGCCCGTTCCGGGCGTCGCGTCCGTGCCGCCCGGGCTGCTTTTCCGGTCGGGTTCTTGCGGCCGCTGCTTTCGCATCCGCGCGGCGATGGGGGCGTCGTCGCGGTGCCGGTAGGCGGGAGCCGGGGTCGGCGGTGGTCGCAGCCGCCCGGGTGGGGCCCTTGCATTGCAGCCGCGTCTGAGTAGGCCGGTGGCCGCCGCGTGTCGCGGCGTCGTCATGACGCCCGGGGCGGTCGGGTTGGGGCGGTCGACGCGCGGCAAACGGGCGCGATGGCCTGCCGCAGGTGTACCGGGCGCTGCTGGTCGGCATTGCGTACGGGTGCCTGGTGATCAAGGGTGGGGCGGGCGGCTTTTCAGTTTGGCGAATGTGAAAGGCCCCGTCCCGTTTGTGTGCGGGGGGACGGGGCCTTCGTGGACCTCTCTAGGGGTCAGGGGTCGATGATCTCGGCGGGGCGCTGGCCCGTCACCATGTAGACGACGTTCTCGGCCACGTGCACGGCGTGGTCGGCGAAGCGCTCGAAGTACCGGCCCGCCAGGGTGATGTCGACGGCGGGTTCGACGCCGTGCTTCCACTTGGGCGACAGCAGGATGTCGAACAGCTTGCGGTGCAGGCGGTCCATGGCGTTGTCGTCCTCGTCGAGCTCCAGGCCCATCTCCACGTCCCGCGCCGCGATCACGCTGCCGGTCTTGGCGATCATGCGCTCGGCGATCTGCCCCATCTCCAGCACGACGGCCTGCAGCTCCGGCGGGACGGCCGAGTCGGGGTGGCGGCGCCGGGCGGTCTTGGCGATGTGCACGGCCAGGTCGCCCATCCGCTCCAGGTCCTTGCTCATCTGCAGCGCGGTGATCAGGGTGCGCAGGTCCCCGGCGACCGGCTGCTGCCGGGCCATCAGGTCGAACACCGTCTCCTCGATCTCCGCGTCGATCTTGTTGACGTGCTCGTCGGCGCTGATGACCTCCTCGGACAGCCGCAGGTCGGCGTCCAGCAGGGCGGTCACCGCGCGGGCCATCGCGGAACGGACCAGCCGGGTCATCTCCACCAGCTTGTCCGAAAGGCCGTCGAGTTCCTCGTGGTAGAGGTCGCGCACTTGTGAATCCTCGCGTGTTCCGGGACGGGGGAAAGGACTGGGGAAAGGGAGGGGCGGGGCACGGGGCCGGGGAAAGGGGCCGTCGGGCGGACTCGCCCACGCAACAGCCTGCCCGACGGGCATGAACGGTGCCGAATGGCCAGGTGAACATTGGGGGAACGCCGTCGCGTCCGGTACCCCCGCAGTGTCTGACAGGCGTCAATGGCACTTACGATCCGTTATGTGGAGGTGGAGATTGTCGCTGGTCTGGCCGCGGTCGCGGGTCTCGCGATCGGGCTCGCGACGGGATTGGCGGTGCGAGTGAGCGAAAGGGCCCAGCGCGCAGTCCCGCCGACGACCCAGCAGAGCGTGCTGCCCCCGGGGGTGGCCTCGGTGCTCAGCGTGCTGCGCTCGTCCGGCGTTGTCGTGGACGCCGAGGACCGGGTCGTGCGGGCGAGCTCCGCCGCCCGGGCGTTCGGCCTGGTCAGCGGTGACCGCCTCATGGTCGACGAGGTGCTGGCGATGGCCCGCCTGGTGCGCCGCGACGGCGAGATCCGCGAGACCGAGATCCAGGTCGGCCCGTCCCGCACCCGCGGCCGCGCCGAGGGCCGCTGGTTCGCCGTGCGGGTCGCCCCGCTCGGCTCCCAGGGCCTGGTGCTGGTGCTGGCCGAGGACCTGACCGAGATGCGCCGCGTCGAGGCGATCCGCCGAGACTTCGTCGCCAACGTCAGCCACGAGCTCAAGACGCCCGTCGGCGCCCTGTCCCTGCTGGCCGAGACGGTCGAGAGCGCCGCCGACGACCCCGAGGCGGTGCGCCGCTTCGCCGGGCGCATGCAGCAGGAGTCGGTGCGGCTGACCAACCTGGTCCAGGACCTGATGACGCTGTCGCGCATCCAGGGCGACGAGCCGCTGCCCGAGCTGCGCGCCGTCCCGCTGGACGAGGTGATCGCCGAGGCGATGGACCGCAGCCAGATCAAGGCCGGCGCCAAGAACATCCGGCTCACCAGCGGCGGACAGCGCGGCCTGGAGGTGCGCGGCGACGAGGAGCTGCTGGTCACCGCGCTGCGCAACCTGATCGACAACGCCATCGCCTACAGCCCCGACAACACCCGCGTGGTGGTCGCCACCCGGCGCTGCGACGACCAGCGGCACGTCGAGATCAACGTGACCGACCAGGGCATCGGGATCCCCGAGAGCGACCTGGAGCGGATCTTCGAACGCTTCTACCGGGTCGATCCGGCCCGCTCCCGCCAGACCGGCGGCACCGGCCTCGGCCTGGCCATCGTCAAGCACGTCACCACCAAGCACGGCGGCGAGGTGACCGTCTGGAGCAAGGAGGGCTCCGGGTCCACGTTCACCATCCGGCTGCCGCTGCTCGGCGGGGCGCACGCCGTCCGCTCGGAGACCGGGGCGGGCGGCCTGCACGGCGGGCCGCCGTCCGGCGAGCGCGCCCGGCGGGGCGACCGCCGCCCGCCGATGCCCGCCGACGACGGCTCCATCGTGTACCCGACCCCGCCGACCTCGGGGGGCCCGGCGCCGACCTCGGAGGGCCCGGCGTGGACGTCGTGACCATCGCACCGCCCGCCCCAACGGCGGGGGCCGCCCCGCCCGTCCAGGGACCCGCCAAGTCATACGCCCGGGAGGCAACACCGTGACCCGCGTGCTCGTCGTGGAAGACGAGGAGTCGTTCAGCGACGCACTTTCCTACAACCTGCGCAAGGAGGGCTTCGAGGTGGCCGTGGCGGCCACCGGCCCCGACGCGCTGGACATCTTCGAGCGCAACGGTGCCGACCTCGTGCTGCTCGACCTGATGCTGCCCGGACTGCCCGGCACCGAGGTGTGCCGGGAGCTGCGCGCCCGGTCCAACGTGCCGGTGATCATGCTGACCGCCAAGGACAGCGAGGTGGACAAGGTCGTGGGCCTGGAGCTGGGCGCCGACGACTACGTCACCAAGCCGTTCTCCACCCGGGAGCTGATCGCCCGCATGCGCGCGGTGCTGCGCCGCCAGGGCGAGGTGGAGGAGCTGGCCCCGGCGGTGCTGGAGGCCGGGCCGGTGCGCATGGACGTGGAACGCCACGTCGTCAGCGTCAACGGGGCCCCGATCCAGCTGCCGCTCAAGGAGTTCGAACTGCTGGAGGTGCTGCTGCGCAACGCGGGCCGGGTGCTGACCCGCATGCAGCTCATCGACCGGGTGTGGGGCGCCGACTACGTGGGCGACACCAAGACCCTGGACGTCCACATCAAGCGGCTGCGCGCCAAGATCGAGGAGACGCCGTCCCAGCCGCGCTACATCGTCACCGTGCGCGGCCTCGGCTACAAGTTCGAGCCCTGATCCGCTCCGCGGCCCGAACGGCGGCGGCCCGTACGGGCGAATCGCCGTACGGGCCGCCGCATGCGTTCTGCGTGGCCCTGAGGGGCGCTCAGGGCCGCTCGCGGCGTGTCGTCAGTGGCCTTCCGCGGCCGGGCTCTGCGACGTCTCGGCCGACGGGGACTCCTGCCCGGCCTCGCCCGCGGGCGAGGCGGCGCCGGTCGGCTCGTGCGCGCCCTCGTGGCCGCCGGCGGCGGGGCTCGCCGGGGCGGACGGCGTGGCGGTGGCGCCCCCCGCGGGCGTTCCGGCCGACACCGGGGCGTAGGTGGCGAACTCGCCCTGCTGCG
Organism: Actinomadura keratinilytica; assembly: GCF_039539665.1. Taxonomy (NCBI): domain Bacteria; kingdom Bacillati; phylum Actinomycetota; class Actinomycetes; order Streptosporangiales; family Thermomonosporaceae; genus Actinomadura; species Actinomadura keratinilytica. The sequence continues at coordinate 131,033 of NZ_BAABDO010000004.1, read as the reverse complement.
GGATCACGGGGACGTTCACCTCGATGCTGCCCGCGTGCTCGAACCGCAGCGTCACCCGCACGACCTCGCCGCCGAGCAGCTTGTCGTTCAGGCCCGTCAGCACCACGACGGGGCCGCCCTTGCCGGCCTGGGTGGGCTCGGGCGAGGGCGCGCCGGTCTGCGGCGCCCCGGTCCGCTGACCGGCGGTCGGCGACGGCGAGGACGTGCGCTCCTCGTCCGCCGTGGCGGTGGCGCGCGGCGTGGCCGTGGCGCCGCCCTCCTCCGTGTCCGCCGGGCCGGCCTCCGGGCTGGGCGACTCGTCGCCGGCCTCGGGCGAGCCGGTCGCCTTGGGGGAGGCGCTCGGGCTCGCGGTGGCGCCGGACTCGGCCGCGGCGCCGCTCAGCGTCACGGCGGTGGCCACGCCGTTCTCCTGCGCGGCGGGCAGCACCACCGCGCCGCCGGCGATGCGGGCCTGCGCGAACTTGGGCGAGGAGACGCTCACCAGGCGGTCCTGCCGGCCCCTGACCTGGTTGATGATCGTCGCGTACAGCGGCAGCGAGCTGTCGGGGCCGAACTGCATGCCGGGCTTGGGGCCCAGCAGGAACATGTTGCGGACGTCGACCTGCGGGATCTTCGCGCCCTTCGGCACCGAGGCGTTGACGCCCTCGGTCAGCTGGGTGGGCGCGGCGGTCTGGGGTTCGCTGCCGGCGCCGCAGCCGGAAATCACCGGCGCGATGGCGACGGCACCCGCGATGGCGAGTGCGACCACTCGACGGCTGTCTCGGATCACGGCGTCGTTAACTCCTCGCGAAAGGGCGTTGGAAGGCGTGGCGGCGGTGTGCAGGAGGCACGACCCCCGCGCTCCGGGGTACGGAACGGCGCAACCGCGCCAGGGGAAGCGTAGCGAGGTCCCGCAGGTGACTGCGTTCTGGGGGTCCCTTCGGCGTGGATCGCCTCGTCGGCGGCCCGGCGTCACGCCCCCGACACGCCCGGCGCTACGCCAGGGCCTTGATCTTGTCGGTCAGATCCGCGCCCGGCTGCGGCGAGTGCAGCACCCCGGCGACGACGCCGTCCGGCGCGACGAGGACGGCGGTCGGCGCTGCGGCCGGTGCGGCGGACGCCCCCGCGGAGCCGGACGCGGCCGCCGCCGGGCCCGGGGACGCCGCGGGCGGGGCGTAGGTGCCGGACAGGACGTTGCCGGTGTCCTCCACGAGCACCGCCGTGCCGTGGTGGGCGGCCCCGGCCAGCTGGCGCAGCCGCCGCACGGCCTCCTCCGGCTTGCTCTTGTCGGCGCGGCGGTCGGCGGTGAGCCAGAACCGCAGCTCGAACTCCTGGGTGCGGGCCGCCAGTTCGGCCACCAGGGCCTCGCAGCGGCACTCCGGCGGCGCGATGAGGATCACCCCGGGGCGCAGGTCGCGCAGCGGGATCGGGACGCGCTCGCGGCCGATCAGCGCGACCCGGGCGTCCGGCAGGTGGCCGCCGACCCGGCCGGGGGCGGCGGTGGGGTGCGGGGCCAGCATGGGCGTGCTGGGACGCGGCGTCGGACGCGGCCCGAACACCGTCATCAGCACCCCGCTGGCCAGCGCGACCAGCAGCGCGCCCGCGATGATCGGGATCACGATGCCGTACCGGGTGAACGGGCGGGTCAGCCGCCGGATCCGCTCGCGCCGCCGCCGCTGGCGCTCCTCGCGGCGGTAGGCGATGACGTCGCGATCGAGCTCGCGGGCGTCGTCGGGCACCACGACGTCGACAGGAGGCAGCCCGTAGTCGTCGGGCTCGGGGTCGCCGTCTGGCCTCACGCCGCACCTCACATCCTCGGTCGCCGTGTCCAGGGACGGTCGCCCGTGCCGAGCGCTCGCCCCTCGTGCCCCATTTCTTCCGTGTCGGGCGCTTCGTACCCGCGCGGCCCGGCATGTTCACCTCCCAGTATGAGCCGCCCGGGCCGGGACGGCAGGGGGTTGCCGTGCGCCGTCCGGGTCGATGCCCGAGGTGCGATCTTGCGGATCCCGGCCCGGCTTTCGTTGCCGGTATGGCCGGTCATGCATCTTTCACGACCTTTGTCAAGGCCCCAATTAAGGGGTTGACCTGCGCATTTGTCCTTAAGGTCGGTGCGGCCACCGACGGGTCCGTGCTACCCTTGTTCTAGCGGAAGGGGTACTTGTCACATGACTTTCCAGGTCGGCGACACCGTCGTCTACCCCCACCATGGGGCTGCTCGGATCGAGGCCATCGAGACTCGCACCATCAAGGGTGAGGAAAAGACCTATCTGGTCTTGAAGGTCGACAAGGGCGACCTGACAGTGCAGGTTCCAGTGGAGAACGTCGAAGAGGTCGGCGTTCGCGATGTCGTGGGCCAAGAAGGTCTGGAGAAGGTGTTCGAGGTGCTGCGCGCACCCTACACCGAGGAGCCGACCAACTGGTCGCGGCGCTACAAGGCGAACCTGGAGAAGCTCGCGTCCGGTGACGTCAACAAGGTCGCCGAGGTCGTGCGCGACCTGTGGCGGCGCGACAAGGAGCGCGGACTGTCGGCCGGTGAGAAGCGGATGCTCGCCAAGGCCAGGCAGATCCTGGTCAGCGAGCTCGCGCTGGCCGAGAAGACCAACGAGGACAAGGCCGAGGCCCTGCTGGACGAGGTGCTGGCCAGCTGAGGTGACCGCCAAGTCCCCACGGGTGGGCGTCGGAACCGACGTCCACCCGTTCGCTTCCACGGACCGGCCGATGCGGCTCGCCGGGCTCGACTGGCCCGGTGAGGGCCCCGGCCTGGCCGGGCACTCCGACGGCGACGTCGCCGCGCACGCCGCGTGCGACGCCCTGCTGTCGGCATGCGGCCTGGGCGACCTCGGCGCCGTGTTCGGCACCGACGACCCGCGCTGGTCCGGCGCCTCCGGCGTCGACCTGCTGCAGGAGGTGGCGCGCCGCGTCGACGAGGCCGGCTACACGATCGGCAACGTGGCCGTCCAGATCATCGGCAACCGCCCCAAGGTGGGCCGCCGCCGCGCCGAGGCCGAGAAGATCCTCACCGAGGCACTGGGCGGCGCCCCCGTCAGCCTCTCGGCCACCACCACCGACGGCCTGGGCCTGACCGGCCGAGGCGAAGGTCTGGCCGCCATCGCCACCGCCCTGGTCTTCCCCCGCGCCTGACCCCGGCCACCCCCAACACCACCCCAACACCGACCCCAACACCAAGGCCACGCCCGGCCGACGCCTGGCCCCCCAAGGCCTGGCCCCCCAAGGGCGACAACCGCCAACCCCAAGGTCCCCCAGGCACGCGCCACCCCAGGGCGGCTCTCCACGCCGGGAGAACCCTGCTCGGAGCTCGGTCAGTGCGCCTGCGGTTGGCCCACCGGGCGGCTGGTCCCATGACCGTTGAGCGGGCCGGTGGCGTCCGTCGGCCGGGCCCGCTTCCAACCCGCCCGGCTCCACTGCGTACGCGTCGACCCGGGGCGCGCGCTTGCTCTGCGGCCTATGGGTTGTCAGGGGCGCGGTCGGGATCGCCGGGCGGGGTGGGGGAGCTGCGGAGCGAGCCTGACGGCGGGTCCCAGTCCCAGATGGGGAGGTCCGCGGCGCGGCCCGCGTCGCCGTTGGGCTCGGCCTCCTTTGCGGGGGTGAACGCGTGCGCGGTGGCGGACGTGTCGTCCCCGGCGTCGGGGTCTTCGGCACGGTCGACGAGGGTCAGGTCGGCGTCCTCGTCCGGGGCGGGGATCTCCACCGTTTTCGCTGCGGCTTCCGGCTCCGGCTGAGGCTCCGGCTCGGATTCGGGCTCGGGCTCGGGGGCGGGTTCGGGCTTTAGGGCCGGGCGGGCGGCGGCGGGCATGGGGACGGTCAGCTTCGGGGCGGGCTCGTCCCTGGGGGGCGGGTCCAGTTGCTCGGACGCGGCCGCGGCGGCGGGAGGCGCGAAGGACTGGGGCGCGGGCTCGTCCCAGGGGATGGGAGGCGGCTCCACGGGCGCGGGCGCGGCGGGCTCCGACCCTTCGGCGGGCGCGGGGCGGCGGCTTCCGGCGCGGGCCTGGCGCAGCATGGTCAGCCACAGCCAGACGCCGACGATGAGCACGGCCTCGGGCGCGATCGCGACACCCGCGCGCAACCGGTCGCCCGGCAGGGACGCCAGGCCCCAGACGGCGTGCTGCACGCCGAGCGCGGCCATGCCCGCCAGCAGCGCGGCCAGCAGCGTCCAGCGGACGAACCGCGACCACCAGCGCGCGTGCCGGGCGACCACCAGCGACAGGATGACCACCACGACCAGCACGTCGGTCATGACCGGATAGGCCCAGGCCCAGCGGCGCGGCACGCGTCCGGCCAGTGCCGCATCGCGCAGCACGTCGTAGGTGAGGACGAAGGCGCAGGCGGCGAGCGCGGCGACGGCGAGGCCGGCGGCCGCGGCGAGCAGGCGCCGCAGGACCGTGCCGCGGGGAGCGTCCGGCTGGCCGGAGCGATCAGTGGACATGTGGGGCTCGTCTCGGGGCGTGGACCGGGTCGGTGGACGGACCGGCCCGGCGGGGGCCGGGCGGCCCTTCCCATCTTCGCGAGCATCGGCGCGGACCGGGTGCGTCACACGCGGGGACCGCCCTGACCGGGCCGGTGATTTCCGCCCGCCTCGTTGGGGTAGGCGGTTATTTGTGCCCTTCCCTTCGCCCGTGCTGGAACAGGCGGCCCGCAGGGAGCTCGGCGAGCCGATCCGCGCCTTCGACGCCCGCGGCGCCCGGCGTCGCGCACTGGCCCGCCCGGTCCTGTCAGCGGCGGCGGCCGCCGCGTTCGCCGCCCTGGCCGTGGCGGCCCTGAGCAGCGACCGGCTGTTAGCCGGCGCGCCCGCCGCCCTGTCCGCCCTCGTCTGCCTCTACTACGCCGACTGGACGCTCCGCAGAGCCGCCGGAGCCCCGCGCCGCATCGGAACCCCACGCGTCCTCTACCTGTTCGTCCACGGGCTCGTGGTCGACGAACACAGGCGCCTGGCCACCTACCACTGGAACGAGCTGACCGCCGTCACCGTGTCGGGGGTGCAGAGCGCGGAGGGGGCGTCCACCCGGTGGCGGGTGACGGTCACGGCCGCCGACGGCCGCGAGATCACCCTGGGCGACGGCACACCGGACGCCGGGGTGCTCGGCGAGATCGTCTCCGCCGAGGTGACCACGCGCGCCGTGCCCCGGCTCATGGCCGCGATCGAGGCGCGCGAACACGTCCGGCTCGGGCCGTTCACGCTCGGCCCGCACGGCATCGACAAGGACGGCGAGCGGCTGCCCTGGCCGTCGGTCGCCGAGGCCGGCATCGACAACGGCGTGGTGTACGCGCGCGACGCCGACGGCCTGGTCGAGATGACCGCCCTGGCCGCGCGCGTGCCCAACGCGGTGGCGTTCGTGGAGGTGTGCCGCCGCGTCCGGGACGGCCGCCACGACGACGGCGACCTCGTCCACTGACTACTTGCAGAGTTTCTGGGTGGCGGTGCCGGTCTCGATCGCCGTTTCGGTGGGGCTGGGGGAGGGCGACGGGGAGGAGATCTTCACGCGCTTGGCGCCGTCCCAGTCGGCGCCCACCATGATCTGCACGCGCGAGCCCAGCGACGACACCTTGCGCAGCTTGGCGTCCGGGATGGCGGCGGCGACGGTCTTGGCCTCCTTCGCCGCGTCCGGGCCGTACTGGATCTGCGTCGTCTGCAGTCCGCGCCGCGCCACGCCCGGCACCACCGTCACCGGGAAGCCGACGCGGCGCAGCTCGCCCCCCGCCCGCGTGGCCAGGCCCGGGGTGCCGATCGCGTTGAGCACCCGCAGCGGGATCTCGTCCGGCGGGACGGTCGGCCCGTCGGTCCGCGTGGGGCTGGGCGCGGCCGACCGGCTCGGCGACGGCGAGGCCAGCGGCTGGTCGCGGTTGAGGCGCTGGAACAGCTCGCGGGCGCGCCGCTGGTCCCACAGCACCGTCGACTGGGGCTGCGCCGAGTTCCACAGGGTGACGTTGTAGTCCTGGTCGGCCAGCGGGACCTTGGCGAAGGTGACGTGGTCGGTGGACAGGTCCTTCATCTGGTCGGCGAGCTTGGGCATGTTCTCGGCCAGGTCCTCGTCGACCCGCAGCGACTTGAGCGCGGCGTTCAGAAAGCGCGTCGACTTGACCGGGTCGCTGAGCGTGCGGGTGCTGAGCGCCTGCTTCAGCATCGACGCCATGAACCGCTGCTGCCGGTCGATGCGGCCGAGGTCGCTGCCGCCGGTCAGGGAGTAGCGGGCGCGGGCGTAGCCGAGCGCCTTCAGGCCGTTCAAATGCGAGGTGCCCGCCGGCAGCACCAGCCCGCTCTTGCGGTCGTTGATGGGCTCCTCGGTGCACACGTCGACGCCGCCGAGCGCGTCCACCATGTTGATGAACCCGTAGAAGTTGACCTCGACGTAGTGGTCGATGGACACGCCGGTGGTCCGCTTGACCGTGGCGACGGTGAGGTCGGGCCCGCCGAACTGGTACGCCCACGTCAGCTTGCCGGGACGCGCCGGGACGAAGGCGCCCTTGGCCCCCTCCGAGCCGTTGGAGCGATGCGCGGGGATCGTCACGTACGAGTCGCGCGGCAGGTTCACCACGGTGACGCGGTCGTGGTCGCGGGACACGTGCACCAGCATCAGCGTGTCGGACCGCTCGCCGGGCTCGTGCCCCAGCCGCGCCGCCTTCTGCTGCGCGCGGGTCAGGCCCTCGCGCCGGTCGACCCCCGCCACCAGCACGGTCATGGCGCCCTTGGGGCCGTCCTTGTCGAGCCCGCCGACCTTCACCCGGTTGATGGCGTCGCTGACGTAGTTCTGGAACGCCCACGCGCCGCCCGAGGTCAGCAGCACGAACGTCGACATCGCCCCGGTCACCATGAGGAAGCGGCGCTGCCGCCGTGCGCTGACGGCCGCGCGGGGGCTGAGCCCGGGGCCGGGGCGGCGCGGGCCGCGCGGCCCGTCCACCGCGACGCGGGGAGCGGGCACGCCCTCGACGGTGACGCCGTCGATCTCCTCGTCGTCGTCGGCCTCGCCGCCGGACGGCCGGTCCGCGGGCCGCGGCCGGAAGTACCGTTCGAGCGGGTCGCTGTCGCGATCGTCCCTCATGCTGGCTCTGCCATCCTGGCCGCCGCCTCCCGAAGCCTCATCGACGCCTGGCCGCCCGTCGCGCCGTAAGTGCCGCGAACGTTCCCCACTTTAAAGTGGGGGACACCGGTCCGTTCGCTACCTCAGGTTCGTGTCCTTGGAGTAACGTGGCGCCGTCTTGACCTCCTCCCCGGCGGCCGCACTCGCCCAAGGGTGTCGTGAGCTGCGTCATGAACGAGCGAGCAAGAGAGGAAGGGGGGCTCTCCCCGGCCGACGGCCGGGGCTCGGCCCACGAGCCCAGAATGAAATCGTCTCCCCACGCGCACAGCACCGACGAGCAGCACACCGTGCACGCGACCGATCCGGACTCCGGCCGCGGACCCGTCTGGGACGCCGGCCGCGGTCCCGGCGGTGCGGGCGATACCGGCCGCGCCGCCGACCGCGACCCGGGCCCCGGCGAGCCGCCCGCCGTGTCGTCCGCCGAGTCCGACCGCACCTGGCCCGCGGTGTCGGTGGTCATGCCGGTGCTGAACGAAGAGCGGCATCTGGCCGACGCGGTCCGGCGCATCCTGTCGCAGGACTATCCCGGCGAGCTGGAACTGGTGCTGGCCATCGGGCCGTCCCGGGACCGCACGGAGGAGATCGCGCAGCAGCTCGCCGCCGAGGACCCGCGCGTCGTGGTGGTGCCCAACCCCACCGGCCGCACCCCGCAGGGCCTCAACATCGCCATCAAGGCGTCGCAGTACTCCATCATCGTCCGCGTGGACGGCCATTCCCTGCTGCCGCCCGACTACGTGCGGGTGGCGGTGGAGACCATGGAGGAGACCGGCGCCGACAACGTCGGCGGCATCATGGCGGCCGAGGGCATCACCCCGTTCGAGAAGGCGGTGGCCCGGGCCATGACGTCCAAGATCGGCGTGGGCAACGCCCGGTTCCACACCGGCGGCGAGCCCGGCGACGTCGAGACCGTCTACCTGGGCACGTTCCGGCGCAGCGCGCTGGAGCGCGTCGGCGGCTACGACGAGACGTTCGTGCGGGCCCAGGACTGGGAGATGAACCACCGCATCCGGCAGACCGGCGGCCGGATCTACTTCACCCCGCGCATGCGCGTCACCTACCGGCCCCGGCCGAACCTGCGCGCGCTGGCCAAGCAGTACTACCACACCGGCCGCTGGCGCCGCGTGGTCGGCCGCGAGCACCAGGGCACGCTCAGCCTGCGCTACCTGGCCCCGCCGATGGCGGTGCTGGCGATGGCCGCGGGCGCGGTGGCCGGGGCGTTCGGGTTCTGGCCGGGCTGGCTGGTGCCGGGCGCGTACGCGGCGGGCATCGTGGCCGGCGCGATCGTGGAGGGCCGCGGCCTGCCGGTGTCGGCCTGGGTGCGGCTGCCGCTGGTGTACGCCACCATGCACATCAGCTGGGGGATCGGCTTCCTCACCAGCCCGCCCGGCCTGGGGCAGACCTCCGCCGCCAAGTCGTAGCCGCCAAGTCATAGCCGCCGAGTCGCAGCCGCCGCGTTGCAGGGGCACGCGAACTGCGCTGGTCACGGCCACGTCTCACCGATACGTTGGGGGCGGCCAGGTGGGCGCCGCCCACCGCCGAGGGGAGGTGGCCATGACCGGCGGAGCGCGCCACGGGATCGGCGCGGGGATCGGCATCGTCGGCACACCGGTGCTGTTCGCATTGCTGATCTTCGGCACCGAACGTCTGATCTTCCAGTACCGGTACGTCGTCTCGTACCTGTACCGGGACGGGCTCGCCAGGCCGGGCACCCTGTTCGGGGCGCTGCTGTTGCTGCTGCTCGCGGCGGGTGTCGCGGCCCTGGTGGCGACCCGCGTCTCGCCGGTGGCCTCGCTGATCCCGGGCGCGGTGTTCACCCTGTACGGGCTGCTGTGGGCGGTGCTGCCGGGCCGCGCCGTCCGCATGTCGGATCTGCCGGTGCTCGACAGGCAGTACGAAGTGGCCCTGTCGCAGGCCGGCTCCATGGGAGTGACGCTGCTGATCGGCGCCATCCTGGTGGCGGGCTCGGTGATCCCGTCGCGGTGGCGGGCCGCGCCCGCGTCGGGGCCCGGCCGTCCGGCGCAGCCGTACGGGCCGGCCTTCGCGGCGCCGGGCCAGCCCGCCTCCTACGGCGCCCAACCGGGCCCGTACGGCTCCCAGCCCGCCGCCCAGCCCGGCCCGTGGGGGCAGGGGCCGCAGCAGCAGTGGCAGCAGCCTCAGCCCGGTCGGCCGCAATCCCCGTACGGGCAGCCCCAGCCGCAGCACGGGTCCGACCCGTCGCCCGGCGGCGCGCGGCAGGACAGGCCGCAGGACCCGGCTGCACCCGCGTCCGGAAAGGACGAGGGGGCGGCGCCCCGCTCCGGCTCCACGCCCGGTGACGACGAGCCCGGCGAGTGGACGCGCATGTACGGCGGCGGCGACGACCGGCCGCCGCCGCCCGCCTAAGCCGGTTCGAGCCGATCAAGCCGGTGCGGCGCCGTCCAGTGCGGCGACGACGCCCGGGACGTCGTTGACGACCACGGCGTCCACCCCCGCCTCGGCGTAGACCGGGGCCGTCCCGGCCGTCGGGCACCACGCCAGCACCTCGAGGCCCGCCTTGTGCGCCACGTCCACGCAGTGCTCCAGCGGACGCAGCCGCGAGTCGGGGTGCTCGAACCCGCACGACCCGGTGTGCAGGCCGACCGCCTGCACGCCCAGGCCCGACGCGGCCGGGATCGCGTGCCACAGCGGGAAGCGCAGCCACGTCAGCAGGCCCACCGCCAGCTCGGGCAGGTTCTCGCGCAGGTACAGCAGCAGCGACGGGTCGAACGAGGTCACCAGCAGCGGACGGCGGCGGGCCTCGCGGCGCAGCACCGGCACCAGCAGCGCGCCGGTGCGCCGGGACGGCGGATCGACCGCGTCCTCCAGGATCGTCTTGACGTCCACGTCCACCGGCACGCCCGGCGGCAGCGCGTCGAACACCTCGGCCAGCAGCGGCAGCCCGCATTCGGCGGCCGCCGTGTCGACCAGGAACGCGCCGTCGGCGGTGGTCGGGTCGTGCCGCAGCACCAGCTCGTCGTCGGCGGTGCGGGTCACGTCGATCTCGACCCAGGACGCGCCCGCGTCCAGCGCGGCCAGCAGCGACTCCAGGGTGTTCTCGGCCAGGGCGCGGGGGGCCGGCCCGGCGCCGTCCGCGCCGGGCGGCGTGACGTGCCCCGAGCCCAGGCCGCGATGACCGATGACGGTGGGCGGATTCTCGAAGATCACTTGTGCTCCGGGGGATCGGCGGCTTCCTGCTCGGCGTTCTGCCCGGTGCCGCGCCCGGCGACGCGCGCGGCGATGTGCTCGGCGATGTGCTCGGCCAGCGCGATGTCCAGCGGGTGGGTGACCTTGAGGTTGTGCTCGCTGCCCTCCACCACCCGGATCGGCACGTCGGGAAGGTAGCGGTGCACCACCCCGCAGTCGTCGGTGGCGACCAGGCCGGGGTCGGCCAGCGCCAGCTCGTACGCCTTGCGGACGGTCCCGAGCCGGAAGCCCTGCGGGGTCTGGAAGCGCACCAGCGTCGACCGGGGCGGCATGTCGGCGACCAGCCCGTCGCGGACGGCCACGATCGTGTCGGAGGAGGGCACGCCCACCGCCACCGCGTCGTGGTCGGCCAGCGCCGCCAGCGTCCGGTCGATCACCCCGCGGTCCACGAACGGGCGGGCCGCGTCGTGGAACAGCACGCGGGTGTCGTCGGGGCGGTCGGCCAGCGCGGTCAGCGCGGCGGCGGTGGACGCGGTGCGCGTGTCCCCGCCCTCGATCACACCCGTGACCTTGCGGAACGGCGCGGCCAGCGCGGCGGCCTCGCGCAGGTGCCCGGCCGCCATCACCACCAGCACCTCCGCCACGCCCGGATGGCCGTCGAACGCCGCGATCGCGTGCGCCAGGATGGGCCGCCCGCCGACCTCCAGCAGCTGCTTGGGCCGGTCGGCGCCCAGCCGCGCGCCGACCCCGCCCGCGAGCACCACCGCCACCGTCCGGGGCGCGGTGCCTGTCGCGGTGTCCACCGTCAATGTGACCTCTCACTCCGTGGTCATGCCGCTACGCTGGGCAACCGTCCGGGCCGGGGCCGGTGTCGCGCTCGCCGGCCCGGCGCCGCGCGACGCCCGCGCGGTGCGCATCCCTTCTCCTACCCTGTCGCGACGCGATCCGGAGGCGCCGATGACCGTGGCGGTGATCATGGCGACCGGGTGGGACGGCGGCGGCCCGGACCCGGGCCCCGCGGCCGTCCTGCCCTGCGGAGGCGATCCCCGCCGGACCGCCGGGGCGGCCGGCGAGCCGCCCACGCTCCTGACGCGCCTGTGCGAGCAGCTGGCAAGGCTCAACGTACCGGATCCGGTCATCGTCACCCGGCCCGAAATGGCGCCCGCTCTGCATAAGGACGGGCACTTCGTGGTGGAATCGCCGGACCCGGCCGCCGACCTGCAGGAGATCGCCCGGGTCGCCGAGCGCGCCGACGGGCCGCTGCTGCTTCTGCCGGGCGACGTGGTGATCGGCGCCGAGCTGCTGCGCCGCCTGCTGCTGGACGGCGACGGCGCCCCGGCCGCGGCCGTCACCGTGCCGCGCGACGCGGGACACGGCACCGTGCCGGTGCGCCGCTACGACGGCTGGATCATGTCGGCCGGGTCGCCCTACCACCGGGTGACCGCGCCCGACGCCGCCTCGCCCGGCGTGCTGCGGGTGGCCGCCGACCGCACCGGCGACCTCGCCGCGCTCGCCGCGCGGCTGGCGAACCTGCTGCGGGACGCCCGCGCCCTGCCCCTGGCCGTCGCCGAGCCCGAGGCGGCCCACCTGCTGCTCGTGGGCCTGGTGCGGACGGGCGTGCCCGTGCGCGACTGCGGCGACCCGCGCCTGCCCTGCCCGCGCGTGCAGGACGCGGAGGCCGCCGTCGCCGCCTGCGACGCCGTACGCAATGCCGACGAGCGGAAGGTGCGGCTCGCCGCGGCCGTCAAACGCGACGACGGGCCGTTCGCCACCTTCGCGGTCGCCCCCTACAGCCCCCGCCTGGTGCGGTGGGCGGCCCGCCGGGGGCTGACGCCGATCACCGTGACGTGGATGTCGCTGGGCCTGGCGGTCCTGGCGGCGGTCTGGTTCGCCGCGGGCACCCGCGCGGGCATGGTCGCGGGCGCCGCGCTGCTGTACGCGGCGTTCGTACTGGACTGCGTGGACGGCCAGCTCGCCCGCTACACCCGCCGCCGCACCGCCCTCGGCGCCTGGCTCGACGTCGTCCTCGACCGCGTAAAGGAGTACGGCGTACTCGCCGGGCTGGCGGCGGGCGCCGTCGCCGCCGGGCACGGTGCCGGCGGGATGTGGGGGCTGGCGATCGCGGCGATGACCCTGCAGACCGTCCGGCACGCGCTCGACCACTCGTTCGCGTCGCGTCCGCCCGGCCCCGGTCGGCGGCCGCTGCCCCGGCGCACCCTGCCCTTGACGGCCCCCGACGACGGGCCGATCGAGCGCCGCCCGGTGTCCGGGAGGGCCAAGCGCTGGGCCGGGAAGGCCGCCGCGCTCCCGCACGGGGAGCGGGTCGCGCTCATCGCCGTGACGGCGGCGCTGTCCGACGCGCGCGTGACGTTCGTCGCGTTGCTCGCCTGGGGCGGCCTGGCCCTCGTCCACCGGCTCGCCGCCCGGGTGCTCGCCGTGCGCGGGAGGAAGGTGATCGCGCGATGACGACGACGGCGATCCAGGTCGCGGACGCCCGCGTCCCCGTCCCGCCGCGCCTGCTGCGCGACGACGGCCCGATCTGCCTGACGCTGGCCAGGCTGGCCCGGGGCCGGCTGCCGCCGCTGCCCGGCGTCCTGGCCGCCGCCGCCCTCGGCGCGGTGCTGATGACGGCCGGTCTCGGCGCGCACCGGGGCCCGGCGCTCTTCCTCCCGGTGGCGGTGGTGCTGCTGACGGGAGCGGCAGCGACACATCCGCATAACGGGCGGTTCGACTGGCTTGTCCCGCCCGTGCTGCGCGCTATCGAGTATGGTTACCTGGCCGGACTGGGGCTCGCGCAGGGTGTGCCGGCACCGCTGGTGTACGTGCTGCTCGCGGTTCTGGCCTACCACCACTACGACACCGTGTACCGCACCCGGCTGGGGCTGCGGCCGGGCGCCTGGGTGCTCCGGGCCGGTCTCGGCTGGGAGGGCCGCATGCTGGTCGTGGCGGCGGCGGGCCTGGCCGGGCCGCTCCCGTTCGCGTACCCCGCGCTGGCCGCCTACCTTGGCGTGTTGTTCGCGGGCGAGAGCCTCACGACCTGGTCGCGGACCGGGCGCGACAGCGGCGTGATCGTCGACCTGGAGGAAGAGGAATCATGATCGGCATGGTGCTGGCGGCGGGCGCCGGACGCAGGCTGCGGCCGTACACCGACACGCTGCCCAAGGCCCTGGTCCCGGTGGACGGTGACACCGCCATCCTGGACATCTCCCTGGGCAACCTGAGCGCGGTCGGGCTGACCGACGTCGTGATCGTCGTCGGCTACCGCGCCGAGGCGGTCGAGACCCGCAAGGCCGACCTGGAGCGCCGGTACGGCGTGTCGATCACCCTCGTCCACAACGACAAGGCCGAGGAGTGGAACAACGCCTACTCCCTGTGGCTGGCCCGCGAGCACTTCTCCAAGGGCGTCCTCCTCGTCAACGGCGACACCGTGCACCCGGTGAGCGTGGAGAAGACGCTACTGGCCGGTCGGGGGCCGGACATCCTGCTCGCGGTGGACAACGTGAAAACTCTGGCCGACGAGGAGATGAAGGTCACCCTCGACGAGCAGGGGAACCTGGCCCGCATCACCAAGCTGATGGACCCGGCCGAGGCGTACGGCGAGTACATCGGCGCCACCCTCATCGAGCCCGCCGCCGCCGGGCCGCTGGCCGACGCGCTGCAGGCCACCTGGGAGCGCGACCCCGACCTGTACTACGAGGACGGCTACCAGGAGCTGGTCAACCGGGGCGGCCGCATCGGCGTGGCCCCGATCGGCGCCGTGGAGTGGGTCGAGGTCGACAACCACGACGACCTGGCCAAGGCCCGCCGGATCGCCGCCGCCTACTGACCCCGGGCTCCCGCCGCGTCGCGGTATCCCTGCCCCTCCCCTCCGCCGTACGGGACGACCGAGCGAGGAACGCACATGCCTCTGCTGACGCGGATGCTCACCGCGCCGCTGTCCATCGACGTCCGCCGCGGGGCCGTGGCCGCCCTGGGCGATCTGCTGGCCGACCGCCGCATCGCCACCGAGGGCCGGGTCGCGATCGCCGTGGGCCCCGGCCAGGGCGACCAGATCGCCGAGCAGGTGCGGCCCTCGCTGGAGGACTGCGAGCTGTTCCGGGTGGAGGGCGGCACCGTCGACGCGGCGGTCAGCCTCGGCTCCAAGCTGCGCGGCGGGTCCTACGAGGCGGTGGTCGGCATCGGCGGCGGCCGCACCATCGACGCCACCAAGTACGCCGCCACGCTCGCCGGCATCCCCATGGTGTCGGTGGCCACCAACCTGTCCCACGACGGCATCTGCTCCCCGGTCGCCTCCCTGGAGCACGACAAGGGCAAGGGCTCGTTCGGCGTCGTCATGCCGCTGGCGATGATCGTCGATCTGGACTACGTGCGGGCCGCGCCGCAGCGGCTGGTGCGCGCGGGCATCGGCGACGTGGTCAGCAACCTGTCGGCGGTCGACGACTGGCTGCTGGCCGCCGAGGCGTGCGGCGAGCCGGTCGACCGGCTGGCGCTGACGCTGGCCCGCACCGCCGCCGAGGCGCTGCTCAACCAGCCCGGCTCGGTGGAGTCCGACCGGTTCCTCACCGTTCTGGCCGAGGGACTCGTACTGTCCGGCATGGCCATGTCCTTCGCCGGCTCGTCGCGGCCCTCGAGCGGCGGCGACCACGAGATCCTGCACGCCATCGACCAGCTGTTCCCCGGCACCGCCAACCACGGCGAGCTGGCCGGGATCGGCGCGGCCTTCTGCTACCACCTGCGCGCCGCGCACACCGGGACGGGCGCCGACCGGCTCGCCGAGATCATGGCCTGCCTGGAGCGGCACGGGCTGCCCCGGCTGCCCGGCGACGTCGGGCTGACCGTCGAGCAGTTCGCCGAGGCCGTCGCGTACGCCCCCCGCACCCGGCCCGGCCGCTATACGATCCTGGAGCATCTCGGCCTCGACAAGGGCGCGATCCTCAAGGCGGTTGAAGAATATGTCCAAGCCCATGGAGGCTGAGCTGCCCGCCGACGCCCACCGGCCGTCCCGCAGCATGGCGACGGTCGCGGACGTGCGGCGCTACGGGCAGCCGCCCGGCCTCAAGGAGCGGCGCAACGAGGAGCACTGGGCCGGGCGCCTGTACATGCGCTCGCTGTCGCCGTACTTCGCCTGGCTGTTCCTGCGGCTGGGGTTCACCCCCAACCAGCTGACCTACCTGATGATGGTCTGCGGCGTGGCCGCCGGGGTCGTGGTGTCGCTGCCGGTCGAGCCGCTGTGGACGGCGCTCGGCGGCGCCCTGCTGATCCAGGCGTACCTGCTGCTGGACTGCGTGGACGGCGAGGTCGCCCGCTACCTGCGGCAGACGTCGGTGACCGGGGTGTTCCTGGACCGCATCGGCCACTACCTGTCGGAGGTGGCGCTGCTGATCGGCCTGGGGTACGCCGCGCAGGGCGGCTGGCGCACCGGCGGCTACGCCGAGCTGGGCCTGCTGGCCGCGGTGGGCGCCGCGCTGATCAAGGCCGAGACCGACAACGTGGTGGTGGCGCGGGCCAAGTCGGGCCTGGCCGCCGACCCGGCGGGCGGCGACCGGGCGCTGCGGCCCCGCTCCACCGGCATGGCGCTGGCCCGGCAGGCCGCGTCCATGCTGCGCTTCCACCGCATCATCGGCGCGGTGGAGCTGTCCCTGCTGATCCTGGCCGCCACCGTGCTGGACACGGTGCTGGGCACCGAGACCCCGGCCGCGGTCCGGGTGCTGACCGTGGCCGTGGCGGTCGTCGCGGTCGTGCAGACGCTGCTGCATTTGGTGAGCATTCTGGCTTCTCGGAGGCTTCGGTGACGGCTACCTGGACGGGGGCACTGTGACCCAGGGCGAACGGACTGTCGAACCCCGCGCCGGCGGGGACCTGTCGCTGAGCGTCGTCGTGCTCACCATGGGCAACCGGCCCGAGGAGCTCGCCCGCGCGGTGCGCAGCGCCCTCGACCAGGAGCATGTGGACGTCGAGGTCGTCCTGGTCGGCAACGGCGTGTCCGGGGACTGGTGGCCCGGCGACGACGAGGTCTTCGACGACAAGCGCGTGCAGCTGATCCGCCTGCCGACCAACGTGGGCATCCCGGCCGGCCGCAACCGCGGTGTGGAGGCCTCCAGCGGCGACGTGATCCTTTTCCTGGACGACGACGGGTGGTACCGTTCGCCGCGGCTGGGTGCGCACGTGCGCGACCGCTTCTCCGCCGAGCCCGACCTCGGGATCATCTCCTTCCGCGTCCGCGATCCCGAGGGCGGACGCGGAGAGCGGCGGCACGTGCCCCGGCTGCGTGCGGGCGACCCCGAGCGGTCGTCGGAGGTGACGACGTTCCTGGGCGGCGCCTGCGCGGTCCGCCGCGCCGCGTTCGACGCCGGGGGCGGGCTGCCGGAGGACTTCTTCTACGCCCACGAGGAGACCGACCTGGCCTGGCAGGTCCTCAACGCGGGCTACCGCATCGTCTACGACGCGTCCGCGGTGATGTACCACCCGGCGGTGCTGCCGACCCGGCACGCGATGTTCTACCGCTACAACGCCCGCAACCGGGTGTGGCTGGCCCGCCGCAACCTGCCGTGGCCGCTGGCGCTGACCTACGTGGCCGTGTGGGTGGGCATGACGGTGCTGCGCGAACGCAAGCCGAGCGCGCTCAAGCCCTGGTTCAAGGGCTTCTTCGAGGGGTGGCGCAAGCCCGCGGGCCGCCGCCGCCCCATCTCCTGGCGCACCGCCTGGCGCATGACCCGCGCGGGCCGCCCCCCGATCATCTGACCGCCACCCGGCGTCCGGTGGTCATTCGGCGGGCCGGCCGCCGGTCAGGGCGTCGCGCCACTGCGGGCTGGTGGTCAGCACGGTCAGCCGCTGGGTGGCGCGGGACACCGCGACGTACAGGACGCGCAGGCCGCGCGGCGACTGGGCGGCGACGGTCTCCGGCGCGACGATCACGGCCGCGTCGAACTCCAGGCCCTTGGCCTCCAGGACGTCCAGGACCTGCACGCGTTCGGGGAAGCCCGCGGCCAGGCGGGCGCGGTCGGCGGCGCTCCACGACGCGGCGCCGGCCTGCTCGCCGGCGTCCGGCGCGTCGGTGAGCGGGAGGGCGGTCTGGCCCTCCTCGGGCCGGTCCCGCAGCTCCAGCGGCACGATCAGCCCGATCGTGCCCTCCACCTGCGTGAGCAGTTCCGCGACGGCGGCGCGGGCGGAGGAGATCAGCTCGGGGCCGGGCACCACGCGCACGACCGGGTCGATGCCCGAGGTGCGCACCGCGCGGGCCGGGCGGGCGTCGGGCAGGGCCAGCGCCAGCACCCGGGACGCCACGGCGGCGATCTCGGTGGAGTTGCGGTAGTTGGTGGTCAGCTCGTACTCGTAGCGGGCCCGGGCGGCGGGCTTGCGGGGGCGCCGCCGGGACGGCGAGCGGCCGCGCCGGGAAGAGGACCTGGCGGGCTTCTCGACGCCGAGCGCGGCGTCCATGGCCTCGCGGGCGGCGTCCAGGTCCTCCCAGGCGCTCTGCGCGGGGTCCTCGACGATCGTCCAGCTCGCGTGCCGGCCCCGGCGGCCGAGCATGCGCCACTGCATGGGCGACAGGTCCTGGGCCTCGTCCACCACGATGTGGGCGTACTCGGGACGCTCCTCGACCACCTCGTCGTCGACCCGGCGGGCCTGCTCCAGGCGCTCGATGGACGTGGTGAGCTCCTGCAGCTCCGGCTCCCACGCATCGTCGGCGACCTGCTCGCCGGTCAGGATGTTGACGCCGTCGACGGCGAACGGGTCGTCCTCGGCGGCGGCGCGGCGCCGGGCCGGCGGGCGGGGCGGGGAGCCGAGCAGCGCGTCCAGCTCGTCCAGCAGCGCGATGTCCTGGTAGGTCAGCACGGGCTCGCCCGCGGAATCCGAAGGCCCCAGGGCCGCCGCCCACGCCTCGGCGAGCCGGGCGACGGCGTCGCGGTCCAGGTCGCGGCCCGCCGCGCGGCGCAGGCGGTCCGGTTCGCCCAGCGAGCGCAGCACGTCCAGCGGACGCCGCAGCGGCCACCAGGCGAGCAGGAACCGGGTGAACTCGGGCTGCTCGCGGACGCGGGCGTCGAACTGCTCGCGCGGGGTGCCGCGGTCGCCGGAGCGGGCGCGGCGGGCGGCCGGGGCGTCGCCCTCGTCGAGGGCGGCCAGGCCGTCGGCGGCCAGCAGCGCGTTCCACAGGCCCGCGTCGGCCTCCTGCGCCCGGGCGGCGTCCTCCGGGCCGCCGAGGGCGCTGTAGCGCTCCCACAGCGCGTCCAGCAGCGCCTCGGCGGCGCGGGCGCGGGCGGCGTTGACCGACCCGCGGCTGCGCCGGTGCAGGTCGGCGCGCAGCCGGTCGAGCCGGGCCCGGTCGAGCCGGACGACCACGCCCTTGTGCACGACGCGCAGCTCGTCGGGCGCGCCGGGCGGATGGTCGGTGACGGCGCGGCGCAGCACCCGGGCCATCACCGCCGAGCCCTTGATCCGGGCCAGCTCGGGGGAGTCGTGGGTGCGGGCCGACACGCCGTCCACCAGGTCGCCGAGGGACCGCAGCGCCGCCGACTCCTCCCCGAGGGACGGCAGGACCCGCTCGATGTAGGCGGTGAACCGCCGGTTGGGGCCGACCACCAGCACGCCGCGCGAACCGAACCGCCGCCGGTGCCGGAACAGCAGGTAGGCGACGCGGTGCAGGGCGACGGCGGTCTTGCCGGTGCCGGGGGCGCCGCGCACCAGCACGGTGCCGTCGGCGGGGGCGCGGATCACCTCGTCCTGTTCGCGCTGGATGGTGGCCACGATGTCGCGCATGGCGCCCTCGCGGGTGCGGGCGAGGGAGGCCAGGAACGCGCCGTCGCCGACCACCACCAGGCCGTCGGCGGCGGACGGGTCGAGCAGGTCGTCCTCCAGGTCCACCACCGTGTGGCCGCGCGAGTGCAGGACGCGGCGGCGCACCACGCCGCGCGGGTCCTCGGGGGTGGCGCGGTAGAAGTCCTCGGCGGCGGGCGCCCGCCAGTCGATGACCAGCGAGTCGTGGTCGCGGGTGCGCACGCCGATGCGGCCGATGTAGCGGACCTCCCTGCTGCTCAGGTCGAGGCGCCCGAACACCAGCCCGTCGTCGGCGACGTCGAGGGCCTGGGCGCGCAGCGCCGCCTGGTGCACCATGGCGTCCCGGTCGACCAGCGAGCCCTTGGTGCCCGCCAGCGCCTGCCGGTAGCCCTCGCGCAGCATGGCCCTGGCGTCCTCGCGCATCTCCTCCAGCCGCGCGTACGCCCGGTCGACGTACCGCTGCTCGGCGGCGATCTCCTGGTCCTTGACCGTCTCGGTGGCCTTGGCGGACCCATTCGTCACCGGGGACGACATTCCGGGCTGCTCCCTCGCGACCTGCGCTGACCTGCTGCCTCGCCGAGGTGCTCGGCGGTGCGCCCCCAAGGGGCGAAAGAGACAGCTTACGCGGTCGCGGCCCCGGACCGCGGCACGCGGTGATCAGGCGGCGGGGCGGTTCAGGCGGTCACCTCTTCGGCGGCGTCGAACGCCATGGTCATGTGCGGGATGACGCCGCTGCTCAGCGCGGGGGCGCGGGGCAGGCCGAGGGCGCGCAGCTCGTCGGCCACGGGGTGGTCGCCGAGCCTGACCCGGGCGCCGCCGGGCCGTAGCCGCAGCCTGGACGGCGACACCGTCCAGGGGATGCGGCGGGTGACGCCGTCCAGGCACGAGTAGGCGTCCAGGCGGGGCGCCGCGCGGCCGCCGGGGAGCCCGGTGGGGACGGGCAGGCCGGGCTTGACGGCCAGTTCGATCGCGGTGCGGCCGTCGAACCGCACGGCGCACCGCTTGATCCGGCTGGTGAGGTGCATGGGGATGTCGGCCAGGACCTTGGGGAAGCCCCAGATGGACCGGCCCGCGTCCAAGGTGAACTCCTGGTCGACCGGCAGCCAGTGGATGAACGCCGCCACGCGCGTAAGGCGGCCCCCGGAGGCGCCGGGGGAGCGGACGAGGAAGGCGACGGCGAACTCGTGGTACCGGCCGAGGTCGCCGTCGGAGTACCGGACGAACGCCAGCGAGCAGACCGCCCGGCCCGGCAGCGGCCGGGCCACCGCCAGCCCGGAGTAGGCGATCAGGTTCTGGGCCGGGCCCGCCGGGACGGCGAACGTCGCCGAGGCCACGGCGGCGTCCCGGACCCGCACGGGCAGGGCGACCCGTTCCCCGCGGATCACATGGACGTCGGCGGCGGTGCTCACACCACTAAGTAGAACAGGTTCTCATTCTGTTGTCACCCCGCCGGACAGCGCGGCCGCGATGCGCTCCAGCGTCCGGCGCATGCCGCGCCGGTTGACCTCGGCGCGCCGCTCGGCGGGCACGCCGGTGAACACCCGGCCCAGCAGCGATACGAACCCGGCCCCGCGCTGGTCGCGGCGCAGGTCGTGCCAGTACTCGGTGAGCCGGGTGGAGTTCTCGCCGACCGCCTCCACCCGGTAGCCCCACAGCGCCACCGGGATCCCGAAGCTCGACACCCGGAACGCGAACACCTCGCCGGGCACCGACGCCGTCACCTCGCAGGTGGTGAACCACACCCGCCAGCCGATCCGGTTGAAGCCGACGAACCGGGTGCCCTCGCCGGCCGGCCCGCGGCCGCCGCGCACCCGCACCGCGAACAGCTCCGGGCTCCACTCGGGCATCCGCCGCGGGTCGGCCACCGCCTCCCACACCGCGCCGGCGGCGGCGTCGACCAGCACGCTCTCCTCGGCCACCCACTCGCGTTCCATGCCCCGATGATCCCGCACCGCGGGCCCCGCCGGCGGACGCGGGGCCCTGCCGCCGGGCGCGGCGCCGGGGGTGCGGGCCGGGTCCGGTCAGCGCAGGTGGGCGAAGCGGGCCCGCCAGGTGGCGTACCATTCGGCGAACCACGGGTCGCCGCGGGTCGGCAGTTCGGCCAGCGGGACGATGTAGGTGCAGGTCTCGGCGTAGTAGCGGCGCTGGAAGTCGGGCGGCATCCGGTCCAGGGTCTGGACGTTGCTGGCGCGGTCGGCGAGCTTGACCAGGATCGCCTCGCGCGGGGCGTCGCGCAGGCGGCGCAGGTAGGCGGTCTTGGCGGCGCGCCTGGCCTGGCGGCCGAGCCCGTCGGAGGGCGGCTTGGTCACCCACTCGACCAGCTCGCCCACCCACGGGCCGAACTCGGCCTCCACGTCGCGGGCGGTGGCGCCGGTGTCCTCCACCACGTCGTGCAGCAGCGCGGCGGCCAGGATGAACGCGTCGGTCACGCCGCGTCCGCGCACCAGGACCTCGACGGCCTCCAGCAGGTGCTCCAGGTAGGGGGCGCCGGTGGGCCGGGTCTGGTCGCCGTGCCAGCGCTGCGCGGCGGCCGCGGCCCGGTCGAGCACGGCCAGGTCGCCGGGGGCGGCGCCGGACTCGGCGATGGCCGCGCGGGCCTGGTCCCACGTTCGCCACGTGGTGAACAGTTCCACCGGGATCTCCGTTCTGGCCGGGCTGTGTCGCGCGGGGGGCGCGGGACACGGCATGGTGTGAGACGGTCTTGCAGCACAGTACGTGACGGCGGAAGGAGGCGGCACGGGCGTGGGCGGCAGGCGGTTCGGCGGGCGCCGGCGGGCGGCGGTCGGCGTCGTCTGCGGCGTGCTGGTCGTGGCCGTCTGCGGGGCGCTGGTGGTGCGGGCCGTCACCCGCGCCGAGTGGTGGCAGGTGCGGCACAGCGTCACCGCCGTGCCCGTCTCGCCCCTGGCGGACGTCGGCCCCCCGCCCGGTCCGCTGGCGACGAGCTGGCAGCAGTCGGCACCGGTGCACCGGGGCCCGCTGGCCGGGTACAACAGCGTGGCGTTCGAGGTGGCCTACGGCCAGGCGGTGCTGGCCTCGGGCGGCGGCCTGGACGTCCGCGACGCCCGTACCGGCGCCGCACGCTGGAGCTACCGGCGAATGGGCTGGACGATGCTCGGCTGGGCGGCCACCGGCACGCGGCTGGTCGGCTACTTCGAACGCGACGGCGACCGCGGCGAGCGGATGATGGTGGGCTTCGACGCGCTGTCGGGCGCCGAGCTGTGGCGGCAGTCCGGCGAGACGCCCGCCTCGGTGGCCCGCACCACGCTGCGCTGGCCCGCCGGCTCGGACACCGTGCTCACCACCGACCGCGACCGCCGCGTCCTGTACGGGCGGTCGGCCGCCAACGGCACCCGGCTGTGGACGCAGCGGCTCCCGGCGGGCTGCCGGCTGTTCGAGGGCGCCGCGCACGCCTCCGGCTCGGTGGAGAAGACGGCGGTCCTGGCCCTGGAGTGCGGCAAGGGCCCGAGCCGCCTGATCGCGGTCCGGCCGGACACCGGCGCCGTGCGCTGGACGCGCTCCCTGGAGTCGGCGGAGGCCCCCGAGGTGACGGTGCTGGACGGCGTCACGCTCGCCGACGACGGCACGGCGCTGCGCGCCTACCGCGAGAACGGCGACCGGCTCGCCGAGTGGTCCGGCGAGAACGTGTGCGACGACGCCGTCTGCCCGGCCGTGGTCGCCGGCGACCGCCTGGTCGTGGCGTACCGGCCGGACGGCGCGCGCCGGGGCGAGCGGCGGCTGGAGGCGGTCGAGACGTCGTCGGGGCAGGCGGCCTGGCACCGCGACGCCCCCGAGTACGCGGCGCTGGCCGCGGCGGGCGGCCGGATCTACGCGCTGCGGCCCCGGCTGTCGAGCGCGCTGCTGCCCGCCGGGGTGGACGTCGTCGACCCCGGCGACGGCGCCACCCAGACGGTCGCGGCGCCGTTCGCCATGGACCCGGAGCTGGACGGGGCGCGGCCCTGGCTGGCGGCGGCGGGCGGGCTGCTGTACGCGGGCGTGCCCACCGCGACGCCGCGTCCCGGAGGCGCGGCCCGGCTGGTGGCGCTGCGCGGCGGGTCGGCCGGGCCGGGCCCCGCCGAGCTGGGCGGCACCCCGGCGGCCGACTGGCCGGACGCCTGCGCGCTGCTGAAGCGGCCCGACCTGCTGGCCGCCCGGCTGGATCCCGGCAGCGCCCGCCCCGAGAGCGACCGGATCGGCGAGCAGAGGCTGCCGCATGCGGTGAGCTGCACCTACCGGGCGCCGGAGCAGGAGGGGCTGCCGGAGGTCCCGCCGCTGACCGTCGCGCCGTCCGGCGGACCCGCCGAGCAGCCCTCCGGCGCCCCGGCGGAGCCGTCGGCCCCGGCGTCCCCGAAACGCAGCGGCTCTGCGTCACCGAGCGCGAGCGCCTCCGGCGGGAAGAGCCCCGGCCCCGGAGGGGCCGGCGGCAGCCCCACCCCCGAGCCCAGCGACAGCGGCACAGGGACCGGCGACGACGAGTGGGGCGCCCGCAGCCTCACCGTGACCGTCAAGTGGGTGGCGCCCACCGGGCAGGCCGCGTCGGCGCTGATGGAGTCGCTGCGGGCGGTCCAGTCCCAGGCGCGGCGGCGCACCGACATCGGCGGGGACGAGGCGTACGAGCTGGGTCCCACGGCCGGGACGATCGCCGTGCGGGTCGATCGCTACATCGTCGTGGTCACCGCCGCCCGCCCGCTCGGCGCGGCCAGCAGGCTGGCGCGCGCCGTGGCCGTCGGGCTGACCGGGGGAGCGGGGGGCTCCCCGCAGCCGTCCTCCTCGTCGTGACCCGTCTTCGTCGCAGCTCGTCGTGCACCGCGGCCAGGGACGGCGTTCCGGCCGCTAGTCGGGGAGCGGCTCGGGCCGCGGCGCCACGACCGGGCCGGGGACGGCGCGTCCGGCCCACTGCTCGAGCTGGGCGACGAACCGCTCGGCGTGCACCGGCCAGTGGAACCGGGCCCGCGCCGTCTCGTAGCCGCGTTCGCCGAACTCGGCGCGCAGCCCGGGGTCGTCGCGCAGCCGCCGCAGCGCGTCGGCCGCGGCGGCCGGGTCGCCGAACGGGACGACCAGCCCGCACCCGGCCGGTTCGACGATCCGCACCGCGGGCGGATTGGGCGTGGTGATCACCGGGATGCCGCGGGCCATGTACTCCACGACCTTGGTCGGCATCGAGTGCCGGTAGTTCGGCTCGTCGTGCAGCAGCGCCAGCCCCGCCATGGCGCCCTCGGCGATGCGCAGCGCCCGGTCGTTGGGCACGAAGCCGTACCAGCGCAGCACGCCGTCGCGCTGGGCGTCGCGCAGGGCGGTCCGCACGTCGCCGTCGGCGGCGCCGATCAGCTCGATCATCACGCCCTCGGGCGCCAGCAGCCGGGCCGTCTCCACCATGTCGAGCGCGCCCCGGGCGCGCGACAGGTGCCCGACGTAGACGGCGCGGTGGCCGTCCGGCGGGGGCGGCGGCACGTCCGACACGTAGGTGGTGTTGGGCACCACCGGATGCTCGTCCTGGAACCGCGCGCGGTAGCCCTCCTCGGCCAGCAGCAGCCGGTGCCGGCGCTCGCTGCGCGCCTCCAGGCGCCGCACGGCGGGACGCAGCAGCGGCCGCACCGGCGCGGGCAGCCAGCCCTTGGCGCCGAGGGCGGCGGCGGTGTCCTCGTGCACGTCCCACACCACCGTGCGCGCACGTACCGAGCGGGGCAGGCCGACCAGCAGCTCCGGGTCGTGCAGCAGGATCACGTCGGCGTACGGGGCGTGCTCCTCCAGCGCCCGGTGCGCGGCGCGCAGTGCGCGGAGCCTGCGCCGCCCCACCGCGCGCGGCACGTCCACCGGGCTCACCCGCCGCCAGGGCGTCACGTTGCACGCGCGGAACGGCGCGATATAGGTGACCTCGTGACCGGCGTCGAGCAGCGCGCGGATCTGCCGGTGCAGAATCCTGGCATCCTCTGGGTGATGCACAATCGTGCAAACGCAGACCCGCATGGCATTCACTCCGGATCGGTGCCGACAAATCCATCGTCGAGTCTGTGCGGGCCAGGGAAATTGTGTGTTAATTCCGCCTTGCCACGCGATGTCCGCCCCCGGTCGGCGCCCCGTCCCACCGCCGGGACCGGTCGCTTCACAGCAGCTCGACGCTCTCGCGCCGGATGCCGCGGGTGCGGCCCCGGGTGTCGAACAGGGACCGTGCGTGCCGGGACAGCAGCGACGCCTCGTAGGCCGAGTGGTCGGTCAGGACGATCACCAGGTCGGCGTCCTGCAGCGCGGCCGCCAGCTCCGCCTCGTCGCGGGAGGAGCCGGCGTCGTCGCGCCGCCCGCCGTCCGGCCGCACCACCGGCGCCGGGCCGACGCGCGGCACCTGCGCTCCGTCTACCCGCCACTCGGCCACGTACGGGTCGTGGAAGCGCAGCTCGGCGCCCAGCCGGGCCAGCCGCCGCGCCACCGGCCGGGCCGGCGACTCGCGCTGGTCGGCGACGTCGGCCTTGTAGGTGACGCCGAGCAGCAGCACCCTGGCGCCCTTGAGCGCGCGGCCCTGCTGGTTGAGCAGCTGCTGGGCGCGCTCGGCGACGTACCGGGGCATCCGGTCGTTGATCTCCTGGGCCAGCTCCACGAACCGGAACGGGTAGCCCAGCGACCGCACCTTGTACGACAGGTAGTTGGGATCGATGGGGATGCAGTGCCCGCCCACGCCCGGCCCCGGCCGGAACGCCTGGAAGCCGAACGGCTTGGTGGCCGCGCAGTCGATCGCGTCCCACAGGTCGATGCCCAGCTCGTGGCAGAACACCGCCATCTCGTTCACCAGCGCGATGTTGACGTGCCGGTAGGTGTTCTCCAGCAGCTTGGCCATCTCGGCCTCGCGGGTGCCCTTGGCCTGCACGACCTGGTCGACGAACTTGCCGTAGAACGCCGCCGCGGCCGACGCGCACGCCGGGGTCAGCCCGCCCACGATCTTGGGGGTGTTGCGCACCCCGTAGACCGGGTTGCCCGGGTCGATGCGCTCGGGGGAGAACGCCAGGTGGAAGTCCTCGCCCGCGGTCAGCCCGGAGGTCTCCAGGATGGGCCGCACCACCTCCTCGGTGGTGCCCGGGTACGTGGTGGACTCCAGCACCACCAGCGTGCCCGGCTCCAGATGCCGCGCCACGGCCTCGCCGGCGCCGCGCACCGCGGTCAGGTCCGGGCCGCCCTCCTCCGACAGCGGGGTCGGCACGCAGATCACCACGGTGCGGGCGCCGTCCAGGACGTCCTCGTCCGCGCTCGGCCGGAATCCGGCCGCCAGCATCCGCTCGACCTCGGCGGCCGACACGTCGTCGACGTGCGACAGCCCCGCCGACAGCCCGGCGACGACCCGCGGGTCGCGGTCCAGCCCGCCGACCCGCAGGCCGGCCAGGCACGCCTCGCGCACCAGCGGCAGCCCGACATAGCCGAGTCCGATGACCACCAGATCCACCCGGCGGCTCCCTTCACGCGTGTTCACGGCGCCGGAACGGCCGCACCTTCCTTGCGGGAACCCGTCGCGCGGGCACCCGGTGTCACAAGATCGCTGTCACGTCTCGCTGTCACGTCGTCCGCGGTGGGACCGGATAGGCAGAACGGTACCGGTCCGCCACGGCCCGCCAGGTACGTTCCACCCGGACCCATTCCCGAGCGGACTGTCCGATTTTCCGGCGTTGTTCGGGACTGTAAATGAGCTGGGACAGTGCATCCGCCCATGCCTCCGGGTCTTCCGGAACTGTTAACGTCCCGGTCACGCCCGGTTCCACAATTTCGCGCAAAGCCCTGACATCACTTGCTATTACCGGAATTCCCCCGGCCATCGCCTCGACGGGCTTGAGGGGCGTGACCAACTGGCAGACGCGGTCGGCCCGCCGGGGGACCGCGAACACATCGAGGACCGCGTGATAGCGACGTACCGACGACATCGGCACCCTGCCGGGGAACACCGCGCGCACGCCGCGTTCGGCGGCGCGCCGCTCCAGCGCGCCGCGCTCCGGCCCGTCGCCGACCAGCAGCAGCGCGACGTCGGTGCCCCGCCCGCGCAGCACCGCGGCCGCGTCGATCAGCGTGTCGATGCCCTCGTAGCCGTAGAACGACGAGGTCAGGCCGACCACCGGGACGTCGGTGCCGATGCCCAGCTCGGCGCGCAGCTCGGCGGCGTCGGGCAGCGGCTGCAGGAACGCCTCGTCCACCCCGTTCGGCACCGTGATGATCTTCTCCGGGGCGATGCCCCGGTCGGCGATCTCGGCGCGCATCGCCTCGCCCAGCGTCACCACCACGTCGGCGGCGGCCATGCGGCGCGTCTCCAGTTCGCGGGTGAGCCGGTAGAAGTCGTCGGTCGAGCGGTGCGACGGGTCGCGCGACAGCCAGGAGTCCTCCAGAAAGCCCCGCACCTCGTACACCACCGGCAGGCCGCGGCGGCGGCCCAGTTCCAGCGCGACGGCCGCGTTGTGGTGGTCGCTCACCGCGTGCAGCACCGCCGGGCGCAGCTCGCGCACCAGCCGCTCCGCCAGGTCGGCGCTCTTGGCGACGGCCTTGACGGGCGTGCCGGGCGGCAGCCACGAAAGCAGCCGGTGATACGGCACCCCATCCACCTCCACGTATCGGCGCGGGTCCGCGATCCCCTGGCTGAGCGGATAGCCGAGCCGCGTCACCACGTGGGTGTCGTAGCCCATCGCCCGCTGCGCCAGGGCGATTCGGTGGGTGCGCACCGTGTACCCGGCGTTCGTGCGGGGCAGTGCGTTCGTCACGAACTGCAGGACGCATCCGGAATCGATGTTGACCTGGTTCGACCCTTTCTTAATCGAACTGGGGGTACGTCCGGAAGTGTCGTGGTCGACCGGGTCATGGGGGACCGGGTCGTGGTCGAGCAGCAGGCGCAGATCGGCGGACTCGCGCCGCGGATCGCGCGGCCGGGGCACCGCCAGCCGGCCGAGCCGGGTGCGCCGCAACCGGTCGCCCGCACCGGCCGGAAGCGCGCGCAGCAGCAGCCGCACGGCCAGCCGGGGCGCCCGGCGCGGGTCGGCGCGCAGCTGCCGCCAGGCGAGCCCGGGCAGGTAGACCGCCGCTTTCAGCGGCGGGATCAGGGAATGTCGGATGAGCACGGCGGGCGAGCGTAAGCAACCCGGATGAACAGAAGGGAAATCGTGTTGGGGTCGATCGTTCATGTCCTGGGAGCCCGGCCGAACTTCGTCAAGGCCGCCCCGGTGATCGGGGCGCTGCGCGCCGCGCACGCCGAACAGGCCGTGGTGCACACGGGCCAGCACTACGACGAGCGGATGTCGGAGATCTTCTTTCACGAGCTGGGTCTACCCGAACCCGACGTCAACCTCGGCGTCGGCTCGGGCAGCCACGCGGCGCAGACCGCCGCGCTGCTCACCGGACTGGAGGGGGAGTTCACGAGCCGTTCACCCGCGCTCGTCATCGTGTACGGCGACGTGAACTCGACGATCGCCGCCGCCCTCGTCGCGGCCAAGCTGCACATCCCGGTCGCCCACGTGGAGGCGGGGCTGCGCAGCTTCGACATGACCATGCCGGAGGAGGTGAACCGGCGCCTCACCGACCAGCTGTCGGACCTGTGCTTGGCCACCAGCCCCGAGGCCGTCGGGCACCTGGCCCGCGAGGGCGTCCCGGTGGAGCGGGTGCACCTGGTCGGCAACCCGATGATCGACACCCTGCTGGCCAACCTCGGCAAGTTCGACACCGCCAGGGTCCGGGCCGAGCACGGGCTGCCCGAGCGGTACGTGCTGGCCACCATGCACCGCCCCGCCAACGTGGACGCGCCGGAGACGGCCGCCGCGCTGGTCCGGCACCTGCACGGCGTCGCCGACCTGGCCGACGTGGTCATCCCCGTGCACCCGCGCGGCCGGGCCAACCTGATGGCCGCCGGGCTGGCCGACCACCCGGGCGTGCACGTGCTGGAGCCGCTGGGCTACATCGACTTCGTCGCGGCGGTGCGCGGCGCGGCGGCGGTCGTCACCGACTCCGGCGGCCTGCAGGAGGAGACCACCATCCTCGGAGTGCCGTGCCTGACCGTCCGGCCCAACACCGAACGGCCGATCACCATCACCCACGGCACCAACCGGCTGGTCGGGTTCGCGGAGCTCGTCCCGGCGGCCCGCAAGGTGCTGGAGACGGGGCCGGCCGGCACCCCGCGCAAGCCGCCGCTGTGGGACGGCCAGGCCGGACCCCGCATCGCCGACGTGATCATGGAGTATCTCGGTGACCGACCCGCGTGACGCCCGACCCGACACCCCGTCCGCAGCCCCGCCGATGGCCACCGCCCGGCCCATGGCCACGGCGAAGGCCAACCGCCAGGTGGCGCGGCTGCGCGCCCAGCTGCGCGAGAGCCAGGCCCGCGTGCAGGAGCTGGAGCGGCGGCTGACCGCCCTGGAGACCTCGGCGGCGCTGCAGTTCGGCCGGCTCGTCGCCGGCGCGGCCCGCAACCCGCGGCGCCGCGCCCCGCGCCTGCCGCGCGAGCTGTACCGGCTGTGGAAGCAGCGCAACGCGCCCGCGCCCGCCTCGGCCACCGCCGCCGACGCCGAGAACCGCGTCGAGCTCGACCAGGTGGACCGGGCCGAGGACCGGCTGCTGGTGGCGGCCCCCCACGAGGGCCTGGTGATCGCCGGGATCCTCGGCCGGCCCGCCGCCGCGGCGCTGGCCGGGCACGCCAAGATCGTCTCGCTGTACCCGCACGACGCCGTCACCGCGTTGGAGACCGCCGACGTGGACATGCTCGTGGTGGACGCGGCGGCGGGCGAGCCCGGCGGCCCCTGGGCCTACCTCGGCATGCCCGGCATGTACGACCGCGAACGCGTCCTGCACGACGTCCGCGAGCTGGCCCGCGTCCGCGGCCTGCCGCTGGTGCTGTGGGGCGAGGCGCCGCCGCCGGGCCTGGCGATCCTGGAGTGGGACGCCGCCGTCACCGCGCCCGCGCGGCTCGCCGAACTGGTCCCCGCCTTCCAGCCCGCCTGACCCGCCTGCCCCGCCTGACCTGACCGCAAACCGCCCGAAAGGAATGCCCGTGCCACCACGCGCGCTCGTGTACGGCGACGTCGATCTCAACCTGATCGACGGCTCGGCGATCTGGGCCCAGGGGATGGTGCAGTCGCTGGCCCGCGCCGGCTGCGCGGTGACCCTGGTGCTCAAGGCCCCGGTCCGCACCGGACGGCTGGTCGATCCGCTGCGCGCCCTGCCCGGCGTGACCGTGCGCAGCCCGCACGCCGAGGGGAAGGTCGAGGGCGACCGCGGCATGCCCGCCAAGCAGGCCGCCGCCGTGCTGGCCGAGATCGACGCCGAGGACCCGTTCGACCTGGTGGTGGTGCGGGGGCGGCGGCTGGCCGGCAAGCTCGCCGCCGGGCCGCCGGCGGGACGGCTGTGGACGTACCTGACCGACGTGCCGCAGTCGGCGGGCGAGTTCGACCGGGCGGCCAAGGGCGAGCTGCGCCGCATCGCCGACGCGTCCCGGCTGCTGCTGTGCCAGACCGAGGAGCTGCGCTCGTTCCTGGAGAGCGCCGTCCCCGCCACGGCGGGCAAGAGCGTGCTGTTCCCGCCCGTGGTCGTCCTGCCGGACGGGCTGACGCCGCGCGCCGCGCGGCCGCCGCGCGGCCGGACGCTGCGGCTGGTCTACACGGGCAAGTTCGCGCCGCGCTGGAACACCTACGAGATGACGGGGCTGCCGCGCCTGCTGGCGCTGCGCGGCGTGGACGCCGAGCTGCACATGGTCGGCGACAAGATCCACGACGACCCGAAGGACCCCGGCTTCTCCACCCGGATGCGCACCGCCCTGGAGACCGCCCAGGGCGTGGTCTGGCACGGCGGCCACCCGCGCGCCGAGGCGATGCGGATCACCTCCGAGTGCGACGTGGGCCTGTCGTGGCGGCACCCGGAGATGGACGCCAGCCTGGAGCTGTCCACCAAGGTGCTGGAGTGCGGGGCGCTGGGCGTGCCGGTGCTGCTCAACCGCACCCCCATGCACGAGCGGCTGTTCGGTGCCGACTACCCGCTGTTCGTGGCGTCGGAGACCGACGTGGTCGACGCGCTGGCGCTCATCGGCAAGAACCCCGACGTGTACGTGACGGCCGCCGAACGCTGCCGGGCCGCCGCCCGCGACTACACGCTCGACGCGGCCGCCGAACGGCTCCGCGGCTACCTGGAGCAGGCGTTCCCGGAGCCGTCGCAGGCCGTCCTCGCCGCCGCCCGCCGGGCCGCCGACGGCGCCGGGGCCGCCGCCCCCGCGGGCGCCGCCGGCGAGCGGAGGCTGCGCGTCGGCATCGCCGGGCACGACCTGAAGTTCTTCACCCGGCTGCTGGACTACCTGCGGTCCCGACCCGACATGGAGGTCCGCGTCGACCACTGGGCCGCGCTGAAGGTGCACGACCCCGACCGCAGCCGCGAACTCGTCGAGTGGGCCGACGTGGTCGTGTGCGAGTGGTGCGGGCCCAACGCGCTGTGGTACGCCCGGCACAAGCGGCCCGGCCAGCGCCTGCTGGTGCGCCTGCACCGGTTCGAGCTGTACGCCAGGTGGCCGCGGCATCTGGACATCGACGCGGTCGACCAGGTGATCTGCGTCAGCCCGCACTACGCCCGGCTGACCCGCGAGACCACCGGCTGGCCCGCCCACAAGATCACCGTCGTGCCCAACTGGGTGGACGACGCCCAGCTCGACCGGCCCAAGCTGGCCGGCGCCGAGCACCACCTCGGCATGATCGGCATCGCGCCGTCCCGCAAGCGGCTCGACCTGGCGCTGGACGCCCTGGAGGAGCTGCGCCGCGACGACCCCCGCTTCACGCTGTTCGTCAAGTCCAAGCTGCCGTGGGAGTACTGGTGGATCTGGCAGCGCGACGAGGAGCGCGCCCACTACGAGCGGGTGTTCCGCCGCATCCGCCGCTCCCCGCTGCTGTCGGGCGGCGTGGTGTTCGACTCCTACGGCCGGGACGTGGCCGCGTGGCTGCGCCGCATCGGGTTCGTCTTGTCCACCAGCGACGACGAGAGCTTCCACCTGGCCCCGGCCGAGGGCATGGCGTCCGGTGCGGTCCCCGTGCTGCTGGGCTGGCCCGGCGCCGACACCATCTACGACACCCGCTGGATCCACGCCGACGCGTCGGCGATGGCCGCGTCGATCGCCGCGACGGTGCGCGACGGCCGCTGGGAGGCCGACCGGCGGCTGGCGCGCGAGCAGGTCACCCGCGCCTACGGCCTGGCCGAGGTCTGCCGCCAGTGGACCGAGCTGCTGGCGGGCGCCCGCCCCTAGCGGCCGCCGCGCCGGGAAGCCGGGAACCGTGGCGCCAGGGCGGCTACGAGCCGGGGAACAGCCGGTCGACGACGCGGGCGGAGGCCCGGCCGTCGTCCAGCGGGCAGAACCGCTCGACGAACGCGTCGTAGTTGTGCCGGTACTCCTTGGCGATCGGCTCGATGTCGCGGATCGCCTCGATCACCGCGTCGGAGGTCTCCAGCAGCGGACCCGGCGCCTCGGCCTGGAAGTCCAGGTAGAAGCCGCGCAGCCGGTCGCGGTAGTCGGCCAGGTCGTAGGTGAAGAACAGCATCGGCCGCCGGGTGTTGGCGTAGTCGAACATGACCGACGAGTAGTCCGTGATCAGCAGGTCGGAGATCAGGTACAGGTCGGTGATGTCGGGGTACAGCGAGACGTCCATGACGAACTCGCCGTCCTCGGGCACCCCGTCCACGACGTTGCTGTGCAGCCGGACCAGCAGCACGTGGTCGTCGCCCAGCGCGGCCTTCGCCCGGTCCAGGTCCAGGCGCAGGTCGAACTTGTAGCGGCCCCGGCTGTAGTACTGGTCGTCGCGCCAGGTCGGCGCGTACAGCACGACCCGCTTGCCCGCGGGCACGCCGAGCCGGGCCCGCACCTGCGCCGCGATCCGGTCGGCCTCGGGGTGGTACAGCAGGTCGTTGCGCGGATACCCGGCCTCGATGATCTCGCCCTTGAACGAGAACGCGCGGCGGAAGATCTCGGTGCTGAACGGGTTGGGCGACAGCAGGTGCGTCCACTCCGGCAGCGCCGGCCCGGCCTGCGCCTCCTCGCCCTTGCCCTTCCCCTTCGACAGGGAGCGGTAGGCCTGCTTCATGCCGGGCGCGTAGGCGAAGTGCGCCTCCTTGACGTCCCGGCCGACCTTCTTCAGCGGCGTGCCGTGCCAGGTCTGCAGCACCACCTGGTCGGGGTGGCGCTGGAACCAGTCGCCGAGCCGGTGGTTGGTGATGATGTACCGGGAGCTCGCGATCGCCTCGTGCCACTCGCGGC
Organism: Actinomadura keratinilytica; assembly: GCF_039539665.1. Taxonomy (NCBI): domain Bacteria; kingdom Bacillati; phylum Actinomycetota; class Actinomycetes; order Streptosporangiales; family Thermomonosporaceae; genus Actinomadura; species Actinomadura keratinilytica. Next base: position 97,793 of record NZ_BAABDO010000004.1, on the reverse strand, counting down.
CGTTGAGCCGCAGCGGGGTGAGCGTGTCGGGCAGCTCCACCTGCGCGTCGTTGACGACCCACAGCTGCTCCAGGTCGCCTGCCAGGCCGCGCGCCACCATCTCCAGGTGGATGGCCTTGGGGCTGTCGGAGTACTGGCGGCCGTTGAAGCAGGAGAACACCACCGCGTCGCGCAGCCCCTCCTTGGCCGCCCGCTGGCGCGCCTCGGCCCGCAGCGTCGTGGCGGCCGACTTCTCCTCGGGCGGGACGTCGCCGGACACCCGCACGACCAGGCCGACGCGCTGCAGCTCCAGCGCGTACCCGCGGCGGGCGACCTCCAGGGCCGGGGGCAGCGCGGACGCCACCGCCGGGTCGGTGCGCACCGCCAGGGCGCGGCCGCCCGGGGTGCGGAACAGCACGTCCCACTGGCCCGCCCGCAGCGGCAGCACGCCCGCCACGCTCGGCACCGCCGCGGCCGGGATCTCGGCGCGCAGCACGCCGTCGTCGCCGCGGGTCGCGCCGAACGCGTACTCCTTGCGGCGGCCCCGGCTGCGCAGCACGATCTCGCCGGTGCCGTCCGCCCGGTGCGTCCCGGCCAGCACCAGGGTGCCGTCGGGGCGCCAGGCGCACTCGGTGACCGTCAGCCGCGCCGTGCGCGACTGGACCCGCAGGTAGCCGGACGCGTCGCGGCCCGCGGACAGCTCCCGCCGGCCGACCAGCCGCTCGATGCCGTCGACGCCCTCGGCCAGCACCAGCGGACGCCCGTTGATCAGCACGGCCCAGTCGCAGGTGTCGTCCACGGCCCGCGGATCGATCAGCTTCTTCGGCTCGGGCAGCGGGACGCGCGCCACGAACCGGGTGCCGACCACCGTGACCGGCACCGGCACGACCTCGTCGCCCATCGCCAGCGAAAGCTCGGCCGCACCGGCGCAGGCGCCCTCGACCGCCAGCTCGTCGCCGTCCCAGCGCAGCGACGTCGCCTTGGCGGTCACGGTCTCCACGTGGATGCGCAGGGTGCCGTCCACCACCCGCGGAACGATCCGCACGTCGTCGTCGACGTAGTGGTACGGCGGACGGGCCGCGCTGCCGCTGGTGCCGCCGCGCAGCCGCGCCGACCGCAGCACGCCCGCGTTGAACACCACGGCCTCCACGTCCCAGGACCCGTCGGTCCAGGCGCCGCCGCGCCGCAGCTTCTTGGGGTCGAGGACGAACTCGAAACCGGTCCACGGCCCCGACTTCTTGCCGGGCTTGCGGGTCTGCCGGGCCCGCAGCACCACGCGCCGCCGCCCCGACCGCAGCACCACGCTCTTCACCGACGTCCAGCGGCGCCGCATGCTGACCGAGTTGATGTACGCCTCGCCGGACACGAACAGCCGCCCGTCCCGCCAGGCGATCTCGTAGGTGCGGCTGCGCAGCGCCACCTCGGTGCGCGCCAGGTACACCTCGTCGGGGATGCCGAGGCTGTCGTCCTTCCAGTACGGGTGGACGACGTAGCGGCGCAGCCCGCTGCGCACGATGCTGGGGTGCGGCTTGCCGCGCGCGTACCGCACCACCTTGACCAGTTCGGTGCGGCGCTCCCGGCCCGCCAGATGCCACTTCAGCCGGGTGATCGACGGCAGGTCGGCGAGCGTCTCGGGCTGCAGCCAGGACGCGTGCGCCGCCGCCTGCCGCACCACGGCGGCGCGTTCGTCGTCGGTGGCGTCGGGCAGCGCGTCCAGGAACGCCCGCAGCTCGCCGTTCAGCACCGACGCCAGGAACGCGCGGCGGTCGCGGGCCGACCAGCGGCCCTCCAGCGCCTCCAGCGCGGTGGCGACGGCGGTGAAGCCGTCGGCGACGGCCTGCGGTTCGGCGGTCGGCTGCGGCGCGGTCGGACGGGCGCGGCGCAGCACCACCTCCGGCAGCACGTCCACCGCCTCGGCCAGGAAGTACGCCTGCACCGCCACGGCCAGGTCGTCGTCGCGGTTGATGTCGGGGAAGGCCAGGGCGTGCCGGTCCCAGAACGCGCGGCGGAACAGCTTGGCGGTGATCAGCCGGTCGTCCAGCAGGGCCGGATGCCTGCGCACGTGGGTGCGCGACAGCGCCGCGGCGAACGCCTCGCGGTGCCGCCGCGACGGCTGCGACCCCTGCTCCCGCCGCACCGCCACGTTGCCCGCCGCGAAGTCCGAGCCGCTGGCGGTGAGCGCGGAGTGCAGGGCGGCCAGCGCCCCCTCGGGCAGCACGTCGCCGTCGTCGGCGAACGCCAGGAACTCCCCGGTGGCCTCGGCGACGCCGATGCCGCGGGCCGCGCCGCGGCTCGGCGCCCCCCGGCGGATCACCCGGAACCGCTCGTCGGGCAGATCGGCCTCGGCCGCCGCACCGGTCCCGCCGTCGACCACCACCACTTCCAGTGAGCCGTACGTCTGCGCGGCCAGTGATCGCAGCGTCTCGTTCAGCTCCGTGGCGGTCCCGTGCGCGAGGACGACGACGCTGATCCGGTGAGGCACCAAGGCGATCTCCTTCTGCCGGGGGGATGGCGGGGAGCCTGTGGTGGCGGGAGTCTAGGGGGCTTCGGGCGGATTGGGCACCTGTTCGCCGAGGAATACGCGGCGCACCGTCCGCTCGGCGGCGTGCCCGTCGTCCCACGGGCAGAACCGGGCGCGGAACGCGGCGCGGGCCCGCACCGCCGACTCCTCCAGCCAGGGCGCGCCGGTGCGGAACGTCTTGAGCAGCTCCTCCTCGTCGTACGCGACGGCGCCGGGCGGGAAGGCGGTGACGTCGAAGTTGGTGCCCCGGGTGAGCTGGTAGGTCTCCCAGTCGGGCACGAACAGCACGATCGGCCGGTCGGGCAGCACCGCGTAGTCGAACATGATCGACGAGTAGTCGGTGAGCAGCGCGTCGGAGGCGATGCACAGGTCCTCGACCGACCGGTGCGCCGACACGTCGACGACCCGCTCGGGGTCCCACTGGCCCGCGCCCGGCTTGTAGAAGTAGTGGGCGCGCATCAGCAGCACGTACTCGTCGCCGAGCTCGCGGGCGAACCGCCGGATGTCGAACGTGGGCCGGAACGAGCGCTGGTACTCGCGGTGCGTCGGCGTGTAGAGGACGGCCTTCTTGCCCTCGGGGATGCCCAGCTTGCGCCGCAGTTCGGCCTTCTCGGCGTCGGTGGCCCGCACCAGCCGGTCGTTGCGCGGGTAGCCGACCTCCAGCATCTCGTACTTGCAGGGGAAGCCGCGCTCCCACGCCTCGGTGGACAGCGGGTTGGCCGACACCACGAAGTCCCACCGGTCCGCCCGGGAGATCATCAGCTTGAAGTCCATCCCCTTGGCGCTGGCCGGGTACTTCATCTGGTCCAGGCCCATGCTCTTGAGCGGGGTGCCGTGGTGGGTCATCACGTGCACCTGGCCGGGCCGCTTGACGATGTCGTCGGTCCAGTTGACGTTGTTGACGAAGTACTTGCCGCGGGCCATGACCCGCCAGAAGTCCTTCGACCCGCGCACCACGTAGTCCACGCCCTTGGGCACGGACTTGACGTTCTCGCGCTTGACCACCCACACGCCGTGCACGTCCGGCGCCAGCTCCCGCATCTTCTCGTAGATGGCGGCGGGGTTGCAGGCGTAGCCGCGGTACCAGTACGCGGCGAACACCGCCAGGTTCTCGTCGATGGGCATGCGCAGCTGCGCCTTGTAGTACTGGCGCAGACCGGTGCGCTTGGCGACGTTGACGGCGGCGCGCTTGCGCTTGCGGAACATCGCCGTGGCGGCCTTGGCCGGCGTGCGGGACGGCGGCTTGCGGGTCAGCGCCCGCTGGTAGCCCTTGTAGTCGTTCTTGCCGATGAGCTGGTACTTCTTGGCCGCCTGCTCATCGCGGGGCAGCTCGTGCCCCGCGGGCCGGTACGCGGCGTAGGCCTGCGCCAGGCGCTCGAAGTAGCGCGGGGCGTCCTCCTCGTGCAGCCGCTCGCCGCGCTCCAGGATCTGCTGCATGTGCCGCATCGCCTGGTCGAACATCGGCGCCCGGAGCGGCTCGCCGGCCGCGCCCAGCGAGCCGAGGAAGGTGAACACCCGCTCGTACTGGTCGAAGACGTCGAAGTGCTGGGCGCTGGTCGTGCGGGTGACCGGGCCGCGGCGCCGCTGCCGGTAGATGTAGCAGACCTGGTCGAGCAGGCTGATCCGCTCGGCCGCCAGCAGCGCCGGGTAGGCGACGGTGACGTCCTCGTAGCGGCCGGCGCCGAACCGCAGCCCCAGGTCCGCCAGGAACCGGCGGCGGATCACCCGGTTCCAGGCCGCCGACGTCAGCGTCAGCACCGACGGCTGCTCGGCGCAGGAGAACACCCCGGCCCCGGCCAGGTCGCCGACGGAGGTGCGCTTGACCTTGCCGTGCCAGTACTCGCGGGCGTGGCCGAACAGCAGCACGTCCGGACGGGTGTCGGCCAGCCGCTCCAGCACCGCGGAGACCGCGTCGGGGGTGAGGTAGTCGTCGCTGTCGACGAACCACACGTAGTCGCCGGTGGCCATGTCCAGGCCGGTGTTGCGCGCCTCGCCCGGCCCGACGTTGCGCTCCAGGTGGCGCACCCGCACCCGCGGGTCGCGGCCGGCGTACTCGTCGAGGATCTGCCCGCAGTGGTCGGGGGAGGCGTCGTCCACCGCGATCACTTCGAGGTTCGGCGCGTCCGGAACCAGGATCGAGTCCAGGCACTGGCGCAGGTACCCCTGCACCAGGTGAACGGGGACGACGACGCTGAGCGAGACGGGCGCGCCCGAGCGCGCAGCGGCCAGTCCGTCTCCGATGTGAGCTGGGGTGTCTGCCATGGCTCCGAAAGGGTCTCGTCCTGCGGTCGGCCGGTAGAGGGGCTGTACGGACTTTAGTCGGTGTTTACCGGGCATAGACCGCCGATTCGATAGGACGCCGCCCACACCTGCGGGCACGGCGGCCGGGCGAGCCGCCCCGGGCCTGCGGCGCGGACGCGGGCGGCACCGGCCGACGACACCGGCCGACGACACCGGCAAACGCGGCGCGTCACGGCATGGCGACGGATAGCCTGGTGAAGTTCTGCAGGTGACCGATTTGCGGACGCGCGGGGTGGGCGTGGAACAAAGGCCGAAAGTGACCGTCGTCATTCCGGTCTACAACTGCCGGACGACGCTGCGGCGGGCGCTGGAGTCGGTGTACGAGCAGTCACTGGGACGGTCGGCCGGTGCGGGCGCCATCGAGATCATCGCCGTCGACGACGGCTCGACCGACGGCAGCGGCGAGGAACTGGACCGGATGGCGGCGGCGCGGTCCGAACTGACGGTGCTGCACCAGCCGAACTCCGGCGGCCCCGGCGCGCCGCGCAACGCCGGCATCGACCGGGCGTCCGGCGAGTACGTGTTCTTCCTGGACGCCGACGACCACCTGGCCCCCGAGGCGCTGGAGCGCATGGTCGCGATGGCCGACGCCAACGGCACCGACGTGGTGGTCGGCCAGTACGTGGGCGTGGGCCGGCAGGCGCCGGTGTTCCCCCGCGACCTGCCGCGCACCACCGTCGCCGAGACGCCGCTGCTCTACAACACCCTGTCGCCGCTGAAGCTGTTCCGCCGGTCGCTGCTGGAACGGCTCGGCCTGCGGTTCGTGGAGAACCTGTTCTCGCACGAGGACATGCTCTTCACCGCCCAGGCGTACTTCGGCGCCGACGGCATCTCGGTCGTGGCGGGCTACGACTGCTACTACTGGGTCGACCGGGAGGACGGCACCAGCACCCTCCAGCAGGGCGGCGCGCCCGCCGAGCAGTACTTCCCGGCCATCTCCGAGGTGATGAGCCACCTGGCGGGGCGGGTCGAGCCGGGCCCGCTGCGCGACCGGCTGATGCTGCGGCACTTCCGGCACGAGATCGCCAGCCGGTTCGGCCCCCGCTACCGCGAGCTGCCGGAGGAGGAGCAGGCGCTCACCCGCGTCGGCGCCCGCCGGCTCGTCGACGCCTGGTACACGCCCGGCGTCGAGCACGGGCTGTGGCCCCGGTCCCGGCTGGTGATGCACTGCCTGCGGTACCGGCTGGACGACGTGCTCGCCGAGATCGTGGCGACCGACCCCGACGGCCCGCCGCCCACCGTCGTGGACAAGGACAAGGCGTTCCAGGTCTACCCCCGCTTCCGCGACGCGGCCACGGCGCTGCCCGACCACCTGTACGACATCACCGACCGGATCGGCACCGAGAACCGGCTGACCGAGGTGTCCTGGACGCCGTCCGGCCTGCGCGTCGCCGGCCGCGCCGCGCTGTCGGGCGTCACCGAGCGGCCGGAGACGACGCTGCTGCTCAGGCGGCGGGGCGAGCCGGCCGACGAGCGCCGCCTGCCCGTCCGCGCGCTGGGGGGCGACCGGTTCCGCGCCGACATCGACCTGGCCGCGGGCGACGCGCCGGGCGACGGCGCCTGGGACCTGCACGTCGAGATGCGGGTGCAGGAGCTGACCGTGGTCCGCAGGCTCGGCCCGGACGACGACCTGCAACCGCCGGAGCGGCGGCTGGTGCGCGGCGGCCGCGCGGTCGTGCCCGCCCGCCGCGGGCCGGGCCTGGAGCTGCGGGTGACCGCCGCGCACCCCGGCACCGCGATGACGCTGGAGAGCGCCGACTGGGCGGCGGACGGGGTGCTGCGGGTCACCGGTCACGTGCCGAGCGCGCTGCCGTCCGGCCACCCGGTGGAGGCGTCCGCCGAGCTGCTGCGCCGCCAGGACGGCACGGTGGTGCCGGCGAAGGTGTGGGCGTCGTGCGTCCCCGAGGCCCTCAACCTGACCGCCGAGTTCGACCTGCGCGGCTGCGACCCGGGCCGCTGGACGCCCTGGGTGAGCTTCACCGTCGACGGCGTCACGGTCCGGGTGCGCCCGCCGGCCCCGCCCGCGCTGCCGCGGCCCGGCCCGGCGGGCAGGCTGCGGCAGGCCGCGCCGTACCGCACCGAACGCGGCGGGCTGTCGGTGAAGATCACGCCGGCGCGGGCCGCGCTGGCCGCGCGGCGCTTCGCCCGCCGCCTGCGGGGCTGAGCGCCCCGGGGACGGCGGCGGTGCGCCGCGCGCCGTCCCCGGCTGCGCCGGCGCCCCCGGGCACGGTGCCGGGCCGCACGTTCTCGTACAGGGACACGGTGCCGCCCTTGAACCGCCAGCGCTTCACCAGGCGGAAGACGCCGGACCGGCGGACCATCCGCTCCTTGGCGCGGTCGGGGGCGTCGGGGGCCCTGGCGTTGCGGTGGACGTACCACAGCCGCCGGACGCCGGCCAGGCGCCGTGCCAGCTCGGCCGCGGGGACCTCCTCGCCGTCGATGGTGCCCGACTGCGTGCCCGTCCGCGCCAGGGCGATGTCGCGCAGCCCCGCGTAGGCGTCGGCGTAGGCGCTCATGGCGCGCCGGTAGTAGTTCTGGTGGAACAGCAGCGCGTCGCCCGGCTGCTTGCCGGTCCGGATGACCGTGCTGAGCGTCCGCAGGTCGTCGGCGCGGGCGTCGGGCGCGCGGATCTGCCGGTGCGCGGGGAGCATCGCCACGGCGAGCGCCGCCGCCGCGGCCGCCGCGGCCCACGCCGGCAGCCGCCGCAGGCCCAGCGCGACCAGCAGCGCCAGCGCCGGGAAGCAGAACAGCACGTAGCGGAACAGGTACGTCGGTATGACGAACGAGACCGCCAGCAGCGCGACCGGCGGCAGCACCAGCCACGCCAGCAGCCCCCAGCGCGTGTCGTCCGCCGCGTCGCCGATGCGACGCACGATCGGGCGCCACAGTGCGACGGCCACCAGCGCGAGGGTCGGCAGGATCAGCCGGCGACCGCCCGACAGCGTGTCGAGCAGGTACCACAGGTCGTCGCGGCCGGGCCTGGTGATCCAGTTGACCTGCGCCCGCTGCGTGACCGACAGCAGCGCCAAGGGCAGCGCCGCCGCCAGCGCGCAGCCCGCCGCCACCGCCCAGCGCCGCAGGTCGCGCCGCGCCGCCACCGCGTGCGGCAGCACCAGCAGCAGCGAGAACAGATGCAGCCACCCCATCAGCGCGACCATCGCGCCGTAGGCGGCCCAGGCCCGCCGTGCGCCGCCATCGCCGTCGTCCCGCCGGTCCAGGGCGCGGACCAGCAGCAGTGTCGCCGCCACCGCCAGCGCCGTCACCCACGTGTACTGGCGGGCCTCCTGGGCGTACCGCGACATCGCCGGCGACACCGCGACCAGCAGCCCGGCGACCAGGCCCGTCCGCGCGTCCGCCAGCCGCATCCCGAGCCATGCGGTGAGCCCCGACGCGGCCGCGGCGCCCAGCACCGACGGCAGCCGCACGGCCGTCTCCCCGGCGCCGAACACCGCCACCACCGGATGCATGAGCAGGTAGTACAGGCCGTGCACGGCGTCGATGTCGGCCAGCAGCCGCAGTGCGTCCCACGGCGGACGCCGCGCCACCCCGATCGTGACGGCTTCGTCCCGCCACAGCGCGGGCCGGGCCAGCGCCCACAGGCCGACCGCGAACGACAGCACCACGGGGAGCGCCACCGCGAGCGCGTCGGCCCCGCGGCGATGTGCGACGGCACGTCCGATCGCACCCGCAGGCAGGACGCGCTTCGCCATGAAGACCCCCGTCCCCGCACAAAGGTGGACACTTCGATCCTAGGTGGAATCGCGTAAATGATCTCCGTCGTGTGTCGGCGGGCTATGCTTCGCGGGGGCGGTGCAGGGGGTTTCGGCACCTGGCCGATACGGCCGCATGCGGGGGCGGGCGCGGCCGCATGAGCGGGGCCGGGTGCGGTCGCATGGATGGGGCCGGGAATGGCCGCATGGACGGAAAGCGCGGAGCTGGAGTGAGCGACGAGGCCACCAACGTGCAGGGCTCAAGCCGATCGACGCGTGGCCCGGCGCGTCGGCTGCTGCGCGGCCTGGGCAGGTGCCTGCTCGGGCACGGCCTGTTCGCGGTCGTGCTGGCCGGAGCGGTCGTGATCCGCTGGATCGCGGTGCGGGGCTTCCCGTCGGTGCTGTGGTTCGGCGACTCCAACACCTATCTGGAAGGCGCGCTGCACTTCGAGCCGTCCCCGCTGCGGCCCGGCGGCTACTCGGTGTTCCTGTGGCTGCTCAAGCCGTTCCACAGCTTCACGGCGGTGCTGGCGGCGCAGCACGCGCTGGGCGTGCTCACCGGCGTCATGGTGTACGCGCTGGTGTGGCGGGCGATCCGCGCCGCCTGGCCGCGCCGCGGCGTATGGCTGCCGGGCCTGGTCGCGTCCCTGCTGTCGGTGCCGGTGCTGTACGACGCGTACCAGATCCAGCTCGAGCACATGCTCGTGTCGGACGGGCTGTTCACCTTCCTGCTCGCCGCCGGCATCACCGTGGCGCTGTGGAAGCCCCGCCGGATGAGCTGGTGGGCCGGGGCCCTGGCGGGCCTGCTGATCTCCGCCGCGGCGATGGTGCGGTCGGTGGGCGTGCCCATGCTGATCGTGCTGCTGGTGTGCATGCTGGTGATGCGCTCGGGCTGGCGGGCCATGGCCGCGACGGTGGCGGCGGCCGTGATCCCCGTCGCGCTCTACATGTCGTGGTTCAACGCCGCGCACGGCAAGTACGCCATCACCACCACCGACCGCATCTGGCTGTACGGCCGCACCGCCGACTTCGCGCGCTGCGACATCATCAAGCCCGACCCCGAGGTCGCCGTCCTGTGCCGCGACCACCTGACGCCCGTGCCCGGCACCGCCCCGGCCTTCCAGGCCCTGTGGGGCGACGACTCGGGCTTCAAGAAGATCCCCGGCTGGATGTACAACCCCAAGGCGAACGAACTGGCCGGGGAGTTCGCCATGGCCGCGATCACCAAGCAGCCCGGCGACTACGCCCGCGTGGTCGTGCGCGACACGTTCCGCTCCTTCGAGTGGGAGCGCAAGCCCTACCCGCGCAAGAGCACCGTCGAGGAGTACGAGTTCCCGGTCGGCGCGGCGCTGCGGGACGACCACGCCCTGCGCGCCTACCCGTACGGCGGCAAGACGGCCCAGGCGCGCGTCGTGGAGCCCTACGGCGAATGGATGCGCGACTACCAGGACTGGGCGTTCGTGCGCGGCCCGTACCTGGGGGTCCTGATGGCGGTGGGGCTGCTGGGCGTGCTGGTGCGGGTGCGGCGGCTCGGCGGCGAGGTGCTGCTGCCGTGGTCGATCGCGCTGGCGCTGCTGGTCGTCCCGGCCGCCACCGCCGACTTCGACTACCGCTACGTCCTGCCCGCCATTCCGTTCGCCGCGCTCGCCGCGGGCCTGGCCTTCGCCCGCCGGCCCCGCCCGGCCGCCGCGCCCCCGGCCGCCGCCGAGGCGTCGTCGCCCGAGCCCGGCGAACTGCCCGGCGCCGCCGAACCGGCGCAGCGCCGCGAAAAAGTCGGCCGGTGAACGCCTTTCGGCGGCCCGGCCACTTTCCATGGATCACTGAAAGTGTCTACTCGGACACTCCCTGCGCTTTGGATATGGGGGGACGCCGGTCGCGCCGACGGCGATCATATTCGCGGTGATCTTTCTTCTCTTTGCTGATCTGGAGGTATTCGCACAAGGAGCCCCGGGCATCCTCTTATTTGGCGAGAAATCGGGAAATGTCCCTGCTCGTCAAGGTCGAAAACCCAGATGGGGGGAGACATGCGAATCGACATTCGCACGGGGGTCGCCCTGGGCGTCTCCGGGCTCGCGCTGAGCGGCATGGCCGCGTTCACACCCGCAGCCCAGGCGTCCACCGCCGCCGGCGGCGCCACCGCCGTCAGCGGCCAGGCGACCTCGACCACCGCGGTGCGCCCCATACGGTGCACCGGCAAGAAGGGGTGCAAGCGCATCGGCCGCCACGTGCGCAAGGACTGGGGCTGGGGCTGGGGCCACCGCGGCTTCCGCCACCACCGCTTCTTCCGCCACCACCGCAAGTTCGGCTTCGGCCGCGGCTTCGGCTACGGGCGGGGCTTCGGCAGGTTCGGCTACGGCCGAGGCTTCGGTTACGGCCGCAACTTCGGGAAGTTCGGCTATGGTCGCAACTTCGGCTACGGCCGGGGGTTCGGCGGTTACGGCGGCTACGGGTACGGCCGGTAGGGCTTGACCCGACGCAACACGGGCGTCTCCTGCTTTCGGCAGGGGGCGCCTGTCCCATGCGGACCGTCCGCCGGCAGATCGGGAAAGTGGGCGCCGGAAGGTGTACCACCTCCGTTCTTCGGAATTATCGGCATCCCCCGATGGGGCCGATTCTCCTCCCTTGGGAGGACCCGGTTCTCCACCCGATTACCGTGTCGCCGCCCGAAAGAGAATGCGGTCGGCGCGCCGTCTAGAACTGCTCGTCGGCCCTGTCGAGCAGGCGGTGCAGCCGCTGGGCGCGCTCCTCGGCGATGCCGCCCTCGCGGGCTCGGGTGACCACCTTGGTGCGGAGCTGGTCGATGCGGACGTCCACAAGGTCGCGCTCGCCCCGGCGGGCCTCCCGGATCGCGGTGTCGATGATGTTGGTCAGGTCGAGGCCCACGTCGGAGCGGATCTCGCAGGCGCGCACGCCGCTCTCGACGGACCTGCGCAGGTCCGCGAGCGCGTCGTCGCGCTCGACGGTGCGGCGGGCCGGCGGATCGCCGGGCGGCGGCGCCCTGCCGGTGGACGGCGGGTCCGGGGCGGGCGTGGTGGCCGGGCCGGTCTCGGTCGCGGACGGCGCGGAGGAGCCGCTCGGGCTTGCGGGCGCCGGGACGCGCGGCGGGGCAAGGGTGGGCCGGTCGTCGAGGGGCGTCACGTCGATCCCGGCGTACAGGATCGTCGCCGCGGTGGCGGTCGAGGCCAGGCTGGCCGCGACCGGCCAGAGGACCCGCAGGCCGCGGCGGCCGTGCGGGCGGGGCACGGCGGGACGGCCGGCGGCGGGCGGCCGTCCCGCGCGGTCGCCGAAAAGCTCGGCGATCTCGTCGGCCGGGGCGGCGCGCCCGCCGTCGCCCCTGGGCTCCGGCTCACCCGCCATGCTGGTCCAGGACCCCGGTCAGCTCGGCCGCCGCGTCCGCGGTCAGCGCGCGCTCCCGGAGCCGTGTGTCGATCTTGCGGCGCAGTTCGGCGACCCGGGCGCCCACATCGACGGCCCGGCCCGCGGTGACCTCGGTGCGCAGGTTGCTGATCAGGTTGGTCAGGTCGAGGGCCACGTCGTCCCGGATCCGGCCGCTGGCCCGGCCGCTGTCCACGAGCGGTTGCAGCCGTCCGAGGACGCCGAGGGTGCTGGTGTCCACGCCCCGGCCGGCGGCGGTGGGCCCGGACGAGGCGGTCTCGGTGGGTTCGGGGACCGGAGCGGTCGGCTCGGTGGGCGCGGCGGAGGGCGCGGTGGCGGCCGGGGGCTGCTGCGGGGCGGCGGCCTCCCGGGACGCGGGCGGCGGGCGGTTCACCGCGACGAGCACCGCCGCTGTGATCACCGCGGCGGCGGCGACGGCGGCCGCGATGAGGGCGGGCCGCCGGCCGGGGGGCGCGTCCTCGGCCGGGGGAGGGGCGGGCAGGTGTTCGGTCCGCCTGTCGTCCTGCGGCGGGCCGGGGCCCTGCTCCGGCTCCGACGGGGCGGAGGCGTCGCCGGCGTACAGGCTCGCCAGGTTCGTCTCGCTGCGGGCGGTCGCGGACGGCGCCGCCATGCGGGCGAGCACGTCGGCGACGCGGCTCATGGACGGCCGCTGCAGCGGGTCGGACGCGCGGCACTCGTAGGCCAGGACGGTCACCTCGTCGGGCACGCGCGCGGCCGTCGCGCCCGCGTTCAGGCAGGCGGTGAGCAGCGCCCCGAACGCCAGGACGTCATCGGCCCGGTCGGCCGCCAGAAGGTCGGACGGCGTGGCGGGCGCGGGGCCGTCGGTCCGGGCGGGCGCCTGCGGCCCATGGCCCGCCCCGCGGTCCGCCCTGCGGTCCGCCGAGGCGCGCAGCACCGCCCCGATGCCCACGTCCACGATCTTGACGCCGCCGGGGGTGAGGAAGATCCGGCGCGGCGTCAGATCGCCGTGCGGCACGCCGTCGCGGTGCGCGACCGCCAGCGCGGTGGCGACCCGGGCGCAGATCTCCAGGGCCTCGGCGGTGGGCAGCGGCGCCCGGTCGATGCGCGCGGCCAGCGTCTCGCCCTCCAGGTACTCGGTGACCAGGTAGGGGGTGACGCGTCCGGCGGCGTCCCGGGTCTGGTCGCAGTCGTAGATGGCGGCGAAGCCGGCGTGCCGCACGCCCGCGGCGCGGCCGGCCAGTTCGTGGAACGCCCGGCCGCGGTCGCCGGCCGCCCGGGACGGGTCGGGCAGCTTGACGGCAACGGACCGGCTCAGCACCTCGTCCCAGGCCCGCCATACCTCCATGGCGTCCCCGTCGTCCAGGCGCTCCATCAGCCGGTAGCGCTCGGTGAGCCGCAGGCCCGGCCTCATCGGGCCGTCCTTCCGTGCGTGCGGGCCGAATATCCAGGCACGCCCAGCAGTACGCGGCGCGGGGCGGGACGGTTCGACGCCATGCGGCGCTGTGGGCATGTCGCCGTGCGGCGCTGTGGGCATGTCGCCGTGCGGCGGTTTCGGCATGGCCGTGCGGCGGTTTCGGTGCGGCACCGACCGTGAATGGCGCGCCGCCAGGCCCCTTTTCGCGAACGGCGGCGTTTATGAAAAAGGCGGGCAGCCGCCCGGCCGTGTGCCCGCCGGATACCGCCGCAATTGCCCGCCGGGACGCCGGGCGCGCCCTCGGGGGCGCCCGGCGCCGCCATACTTAATGCCGCTATTGGCGCTCTTCCGACATATGCCGCGATTCCCCTGCTAGACGGCGTGATTCCTATCGGCGGCGGCCGCCGTCGCGGTCGAATCCGGAGGAATCCCTGGCGGAATATCCGGACCACCACCCCTGGTACGGCCACTGCTCCCACTGCGACTGCTGCCGGTCCTGCGGGGACCGCCACGCCGTCCACGGGGAGGAGGGGTAGGGGTATCCGGGCATCGGTGTCAGCGGGTACCTCAGCCACTGCGGCGGGACGGCGCGCCGCCGCATCTTCGCGGGCGGGTCGGACTCGGGCGGCTCCGGCAGGGCGATGGGCCGCTTCGACGGCGGCGACGGCGGCTTCGTCGGCTCGGACGCCTCCTGCCCGCCGTCTCGCTCGGTGGGAACGGTGGACTTCGCCGGTGCCGTCTGCACCCGCTCGGGCGTCGGCTCCGGGCGCAGCGTCCGCTCGGCGGCCGCACCCGGCGGCGGCGTGGGCGTGCTCGGCGGGACGACGGCGCTCGGTGTCCTGGACGGCGTCCGCGACGGGTACGCCTGGATCGCCTGCGACTGCGGGACGGGCAGCGGACCGCTCCCGGCGCCCAGCGCCTCGGCGATCCCGTAAAAGGCGCCGCCCGCCGTCGTGGCCAGCAGCGCCATTCCGGCCCAGGCGCCGTAACGCGGCGAGGTGTCGCGGGCCTCGCGGGGCCGCCGGTGCCGACCGCCGCGCATATCGGAAATGCAGTTTCTGGTGAACATCCGGCCCCACTCCCGTCGCTCCGCCACGATCAACGCTCAGGCCACTTGACTACGCTCACCGACCGATCACCGTCAAGAGGAAACCGAGGACGATTTCGATGCGCTTCGATCCGCGCCGCCGCGACCGTGAACGGCGAATGAACGCGCGCCGCGCACGCAACGGACCGGACCCGTCCTGATCACTCACCGCACAGGAAAAAGCCCGCCCGCGGCGACGCGGACGGGCGGTTGCGGTGCGCACCGGCGAGCGGCGCGCCCGGCGGTCTCAGACCCGGTCGGCGACCGTCACCTGCTCGGGAAACCGGGCCCGGTACTCGGCGATCCTGCCCTCCAGCTTGGCCACCGCGCGGCTGTAGTCGCGGCTGGACAGCCAGAACTTGTAGATGATCACCAGCTCGAAGGCCAGCATCCCGGCGGCGGCCAGCACGGTCACCGGGATGACCGCCCCCGGCACCGCGGCCGCGACCAGCGGGGCCACGATGAACACGCCCATCTGGAACTCGATGCCGCTGATCAGGTGCGGGCGGATCCGGCCGCGCAGCAGCGCGTTGCGGATCCGGGCGTACCAGGGGAAGCGCCGGTTGAACTCCTGCTGCATGAGCAGGTTGGCCTGCTTGTTGGGGTCGTCGCCGACCACCCGCTCCTCCAGGTCGGCCTCCGGGTCGGGACGCAGCGCGCCCGCCGCCGACCGCAGCTCGTCGCCCATCCCGCCGGCCTCGGCCGCGCCGTCGGCGCGCCGCACGGCCTCCTCCAGGCTCTGCGCCTCCTCCTGCAGCTGCCGCAGCTTGCTGCGCATCTGCCCGCGCACCTTGTAGATCTCCAAGGCGTCCATGTAGCGCAGCATGTCCAGGAACACCACGGCCAGCCCGGTCCACACGTACGCGACGTTGCCGGTGGCCGCGTACTGCCCGCCCATCAGCGCGATCGAGCAGGCCAGCACCCGCACCCGGTCGAAGATGTAGTCCAGCCAGGCGCCGAACACCGACCCGGTGCCCTTCAACCGGGCGATCTTGCCGTCCATGCAGTCGAGCGTGAACGACAGGTGGTACAGCAGCGCGCCCGCCACCAGGTACGGCCACTCGGCCACCGCGAAGCAGGCCCCCGCGCCCAGCCCCAGGATCAGCGCGCCCACGGTCAGCTGGTTGGGCGTGATGTTCGTGCGGTTGGCGGTGAAGCGCACCAGACGGGATGCCAGCGGATCGACCAGCAGCACGGTCCACCATGCGTCACGCGCCTTGTACGTCCGTTCTCGAACGTCCGCGAGCGTGAAGTTCGCCATGGAGAGCTGTCCTTTCAACTTTGTGGCTGGAGGCTTCCCGCCGTCGCTGGGCGCGAACCCACGAGGACCCGCGGGCGGCGGTCCTGGTGGTTCGTCCTGGCGGCTCCGAGCGCCGTCGGCCGCGGGAGCCGGGCGCGCTCCCGTCGGCCGAGAGGGCACGATGCTACCGCTCCGACAGGGGGTGTCCGCCGGGTGAACGCGCAGTTCGTCATCTTATGGTGATCACGACGGCCGGGGGGCGCCCGCGCGGAACGCCGAGCGGCGAGTCCCCTCGGGTCGTCCGGACAGGCCCGGACGACCCGAGGGGACCCCGCTCGGTCAGCGCGCCAGCAGCCGGTCGACCACCCGGGCGGCGGCCTGCCCGTCGTCCATCGGGCAGTACTTGTCGCGGAAGGCCCGGTAGGCGGCGGCGTGCTCGATGCCCACCGAGTCGATGCGGCGCACCGTGTCCACCACCTCGTCCAGCTCGGTCAGCAGCGGTCCCGGGGCCTCCGCGGCCAGGTCGAAGTACACCCCGCGCAGCTCGTCCCGGTAGAAGTCCAGGTCGGGCGTGTAGAACAGGATCGGCCGCCCGGTCGCGGTGAAGTCGAACATCGCCGACGAGTAGTCGGTGACCAGCACGTCCGCGATCAGGAACAGCTCGGTGACGTTCGGGTAGTGCGTGACGTCCACCACCTGGTCCCCGATGCCGACCGTGCGGTCGGCCACCATGTGGTGCTGGCGGACCAGCACCACATGGTCGTCGCCCAGGGCGGCGGCGAGCCGCCCGGTGTCCAGCACCAGCTCGGCCTGGCGGCCGGAGGTCTGCCACACGTCCTCCCGCCACGTCGGCGCGTACAGCACCACGCGGCGCCCGGCCGGCACCCCGAGCCGCTCGCGCACCCGCAGCGCCCGCTCGTGCCGGTCCTCGGCGAACAGCAGGTCGTTGCGCGGGTACCCGGTCTCCAGCACGTCGCCGTCGTAGCGGAACGCCCCGCGCAGGATCTGCGTGACGTGCGGCCCGGCCGACAGCAGGTGGTCCCAGAACGGCACGTCCTCCACGAACTGGCCGAGCGCGGCGATGCCGCCCGCGATCCGGCCGCCCTGCAGCAGGTCGTAGCCGACGTGCTTGAACGGCGTGCCGTGCCAGGTCTGCAGGTACACCTGGCCGGGGCGCTTCTCGAAGCCCTGCATCTGCGGGCCGTTGTTGACGATGAACCGCGCCGCCGACGTCAGCTCGTAGTACTCGCGGCTGCCGCGCAGCACCGTCCGGCCGCCGTCCGGCACCCGGAACTGCCCGTCGGAGGTGCACCACACCAGCTCCAGGCCCAGGTCGCGGCGCTTGAGCTCCTCGTAGACCGCCCGCGGGTTGCAGGCGTGCCGGCGGCCCGAATAGCTCTCGAAAACCACCAGGTCGCGCAGCGGCGCGGTGTTGGCCGACGAGAAGTGCCGCCGCTGCAGCGTGCGCTGGGCGTAGGGGCCGCGCTCGTCGTCCGACAGCGCCGTGCGCACCCACAGGTGCAGCAGGTCCCGGTTGACCCGCAGCGCCAGCTCGTGGACGCCGACGAACCGGGGCTCGGGCAGCGCCGCGCGGGTCTGCCGGTCGATGCCGACGGCCACGTCCCCGTTCGGGCCGGGCGCGTACAGGTCCCACCGGCCGCTCGGCAGCGGCAGCGCCCCGTCGAACGACTCCCACCGGGCGTCCAGCAGCGCGGTGAAGTCGGACCCGTCCCACGTCAGCGGCACCTCGTGGGTGTTGGTGGAGCGGCGCCGCCGCATGACCAGCCGGTCCGGCCGGGTCCGCGGGTCGGCGCACGAGCCGGTCAGCTCGATCGTGGCGCCCTCCAGCCAGCGCACGCCCGTCACCACCAGCCGCGGCGAGCGCTCCACCAGCGTCAGGTTGCCGTACTTGGTGCTGATGACGTCGTATTCGCGGCCCGCCACCGTCTCGCGCAGGCCCAGCAGGTCGGCCTCCACGCCCAGCCGCAGCTTGCCGCGGCCCTTGGTCTTCAGCGACACGTCCCAGTCGATGCTGTCGCCGGTCACCGCCGCCTCGGCCGAGCCGGTCTGCTCGGCCAGCTCGGCCAGCTCGATGGACGCGGTGAACTCCACCCGCCCCCCGGCGCCCGACCCGGTGTGCCGCACCGGGAACTTCACCGTGGTCTTGCCCTGCCGGAACGACGCCAGCAGGTGCCCGTCGGTCACGTACACCGCGTCCTCGCGCCGCACCCACCCGGTCAGCTTGACCGTGCCGTCGCCGCCGCGCACGTCGGTGACCTGCGCGCGGATCGGCTGCACGCCGATGAGCAGCTCGCGCGCCTGGGTGTACTTGGGCTTGACCTGGCGGCCCGGCGCCACCTCGTGCGCCGGGGGCCACAGGCCGGCGCCCTTGGGCTTGGCGAGCCGGCCGCGCCGCTTCTCCCCGTGCGTGGTGACGGTGACGAACACGTGCCAGTTGCCCTCCCCCGAGCCCAGCTTGGCCGGGTCCAGCTCGAAGGCGAACCCCGACCAGTCCAGGTCGGCGGTGGCCTGCCCGCTGCCCGCCGTCACGTCCGGGCGCCGCACCCGCTCCACCTTGGGGCGGATCACCTTCGGGAACAGCCGCAGCATCCGGCGGCGCAGCTCGACCTCGATCACCGAGTCGTCGGCGGACGCCACGTTCAGCCGGTCGATGTAGGCGTGGCCCTCGATGCGCAGCCGCCCGTCGCGCCACAGCACCTCGTCGATGCCGGTCTTGAGCTCCAGCTCGTCCTCCGACAGCTCGTACAGCCGGTCGGGGAAGCGCGGGTCGCCCAGGAACGGGTAGTTGCCGTACCAGCCGGACTTGCCCTCGCGGCGGATCGCGCTGGTGCGCTCGGGGTGCCGCTTGGAGAACGACACGATCTCCACCAGCTCGGGCATCATCCGCTGCCGCACCGCGTGGAACTTCAGCCGGTCGATGGCGGGCAGCTCGTCGAACAGCTTCGGGTCGACGGTGTCCAGGAACTCGTTGACGATGTCGAAGAACGTCTCGCGGTACTGGTCGTCGCCCTGGTCGACGATGTTGACGTAGATGCGGATGTCGTCGCGCAGCGTCGAGGCGTCGTAGCGGTCCTTCAAATCCGGCGCGTGCTCGGCCAGGAACTGCGACGCCGACCGCACCGAGCGGATCCGGTCGCCCAGGTTGCCCGGCTCGGTGCGCCGCTGCGTGATGGACCGGGCGCCGGTCTCGCGCACCCGCCAGTGGTAGACGACCTCGTGCAGCACGTCGACCCGCTTGGCCAGCACGTGCGCGGGGATCGTCACCGGCGCGTCCTCGTACAGGCCGGCCGGGAACGTGAAGTCGTGCCGGTCCCAGAACGAGCGGCGGAACACCTTGTTCCAGGCCGTGCGGTCGCGCAGCAGCTCGGGGAACTCGCGCACGTGGGTGCGCTTGCGCTCGACCGGGAAGATCTTCATGTGGACGCCCGAGTGCATCAGTCCGTCCACCCCGAACCGCCGCACCGCGCCGGCCGCGATGTCCGACCCGGTCTCCTCCAGCGACGACACCATCAGGTCGTAGGCGTAGCGGGGGATGATGTCGTCGCTGTCGGCGAAGGCGAGGTACTTGCCGGTGGCGTGCGGCACGCCCGCGTTGCGCGCCGGACCCAGCCCCTGGTTCTCCTGCTGGACGAGCCGGAACCGGGCGTCGCGCTCGGCGAACTCCTTGGCGATCGTCGCACTGCCGTCGGTGGACCCGTCGTCGACCATGATGACCTCAAGGTCGCGCAGGGTCTGCCCCGCGATCGATTCCAGGCAGGGCCGCAGGTACATCTCTACGTTGTAGAAGGGAACGACGACGCTCAGCAGTGGTGACAAGGTTCTCTCGGCTTTCCCGACGAAGGTGCGCCCGACGGCGGACGCTGAGGGGATGACCCGGGCCGGAGGGGCGGCCCACGGGGGACTTCAGGCAGCGTAGCCAACCGGGCTAACGAACGACCGGCTCAGCGGGTTTCGCATCCGCGGACGCGAAACCCGCGGGGCTCGGCGGGCCGTGCGGCCCCTGCGGCGGCCGCGGCGCCCTGCCCTTGCCCTTGGCGGGGGGCGCGCCCAGGCGGCGGAACCGCGTGAACGCCCACGTCATCTTGGGCTCCAGGGCCCAGCTCATGCACCGCACGACCGGCTTGGTGCACAGCACCGTGCCGACGACCAGCGCGACCGCGATGACCACCAGCACGCCGGGGGTGGTGTTCATCCAGTCCAGGTCCCACCAGCCGAGGAAGCTGAGCAGCCGCGTGTAGAACCCGTGCAGCAGGTAGGTGTACAGGGTGTAGGCGCCGAGGCCGGTGAACCAGGTCCGGCGCCGCGGCACCAGCGACAGGAAGGCGAACACCAGCGTCACCGCGCAGGCGAACATGGCCAGCCGCATGACGGTGCCGGTGACGTTGTCCACCCCCAGCTTGACGTGCGGGTCCTTCCAGTAGAGCCACTTGCGGGACATGTGGTCCATGGCCAGGTAGGCGACGCCGAACCCGCCCGCCAGGATGGCCGCGCCCAGCACCCGCGACATCGGCCGCTTGACGATCTCGAAGTGCTCGGGCCGCAGCATCAGGCCGAGCACGTAGAACGGCAGCAGCCCGATCACCCGGTGGATGTCGAACGTGCCGCCCATGGGGCTCATGTACGACATGAGGGAGAAGCCCACCGCCACCGCCAGCGGCCAGCGGATCTGCTGCCACACCGGGGTGGACAGCCGCCACATGAACAGCGCGCACAGGAACCAGGTCAGGTAGTACGGGTTGAGCAGGCTGATCTCCAGGTCGTTGCGCCCGACCAGCCAGTCGTAGGTGGAGTAGGCCGTCTCGAAGACCACGTACGGGACGCCGACGTTGGTGATGAGCTTGCGCGCCTTGCCGGGGGACGCCGACCAGTTCCGCGAGAAGTAGCCGGTGATCACAATGAACAACGGCATGTGGAACATGTAGATCAGGAAGTACAGCGCCTTCGCCAGCGGCACGTCCATCAGGCCGGCGATCGAGTGCCCGATGACCACCAGCAGGATCGCCAGGAACTTGGCGTTGTCGAAGAACGGGTCGCGCTCCTTGCGGCGCGGCGCCGGCACCGCCTTGCCCTTGCCCGCGGCGCCCGACGGGTCCCCGGTCACCACCGGGTGGCCGCCGGTGGACACCACCGGGTACCCGCCCGTGGACACACCCGAGGGCGCGGCGTCCCGTGCGGCCGCGCCGCCGCCTCGTGACGCGGCGCCCGCGTGGGCGAATCCACCCTGTTCGGCGGCGGGGCGCTGTTCGGGGATCGCGTGGTGGGTTCCGGAGGGCGACTCGTCCCCGGTGCGGCCGAATGCCGCCGCGCCGCTGCTCCGTGGCGTCGCGCCTGCGTGCGCGAACCCTCCGCTTCGGCCGCCGGAGGGCTGTTCGGCGAGCGTGGGGTGGGCTCCGGAGGAGTCGCCGTCTGCGGTGCCGCCGAACGCCGCCGTACTGCCGCTGCGTGGCGTGGCGCCCGCGTGGGCGAATCCACCCTGTTCGGCGGCGGGGCGCTGTTCGGGGATCGCGTGGTGGGCTCCGGAGGGCGACTCGTCCCCGGTGCGGCCGAATGCCGCCGCGCCGCCTGGTGGCGTCGCGCCCGCATGGGGGAGCCCTCCGTGTTCGCCGCCCGGGGGCGTCTGCTCGGCGCCTGCGGGGACGATGCCGGGGGGCAGTTGCGTCGTCGTCTGGGGGGAGGCCTGCGGGTCACCGGCGCCGTGGGCGCCGCGAGCCGCCTCCGGGGGCAGTTCGACCGTGCGGTCGGGCGGGGCCATTTGGAGCGGTCCCGTAGCCTCGGTCGGCGTCGCGGCGGAGAGGACGCCGTCGGGGGACGCGTCGGCGGGGGGCGTGCCGTACGGGGGCGTGTGGCCGGCCGGCGGCGGCACGGCCTGACCGGACGGGGCGCCCGGCGCGTCGGTGTCCGCGGCGCCGGACCAGCCGGGCGAGGGCGGGCCGCCCCCGGTGTCCGGTGTCGCGGTCGGGTCGGGGTCGGCCTGCGGGTCTGCGCTCGGCCTGGTCGGATCAGTCATGAGCCGGGGTGCGGGGTCTCCCTAGTACCGGTGCGGGGGTCATTCCTTGCAGATGTCGTCGGTCGCGCGGACCTCGCCCTGCTGGCGCGGGATGCCGGTCTGGACGCTCTGCGAGGTCTTGAGCGCCTGCCAGTCGGAGCCGACCACCAGATCGACCACGCCGGGCACGCCGCCGCTGGTGCGCGGGGCGGGCTTGGGGCTGGTCGCGACCAGGCCCGCCACGGTCTGGGCCTGCTGGTCGGCGCCGGAGCCGTACAGCACCTTGGTGGTGCGCGAGGTGGTCTCGTTGCCGCCCACGCTGACCTGGAAGCCCTGCTCCTCCAGGTCGTCGGCGACCCGGCGGGCCTGCCCGTCGATGCCGCTGGCGTTGAAGACGCGCACCCGGACCTGGCTCGGCGGGATCTTGGGCGCCGACGAGCTCTGCTTGCTCTGCTGGTTCTGCTGGGTCGGCACGGTCTTGTCGTTGCGCAGCGCGGTGAACAGCTGGTTGGCGGCGGGCTGGGAGAGGGCCAGCCGGTTGGGGTCGGGCGCGTACGCGCCGTTCGGCACCGTGACGAAGCGCAGCTTGCCGGAGGTCATGCCCTGCATGCCCTGCGCGATCTGCATCATCACCTGCGGGCTCAGGTCGTTGTCGGTGGTCAGCGACTTGGTGGCCGCGCTGATCAGCGACCACAGCCGGCCCGGGTTGGTGAGCACGCCCGCGCTCAGCGCCTTGTTGGCCAGCGAGCCCATGAACTTCTGCTGGCGCTTGATGCGGTCGGTGTCGGAGCCGTTGCCCAGGCTGTAGCGGGCGCGCACGTACGCCAGCGCGTCCTCGCCCTTGATGGTCTGCCGGCCCGCGGGCAGGTGCAGGTTGGCCTTGGTGTCGTTGACGGCCTTGGGCAGGCACACCTCCACGCCGCCGACGGCCTCGGTGATGGCCTTGAACCCGTTGAAGTCGATCTGCACGAAGTGGTCGATGTGGATCTTGGTGAAGCTCTCGATGGTCTTCACCGTGCAGGACGCGCCGCCGAGGGTGAACGAGGAGTTGATCTGCCCGATCGACTGGGCCTGGGTGACCCGGCCGTCCTTGGTCTTGCAGGACGGGATGGGCACCATCAGGTCGCGGGGGAAGCTCACCCCGATGGCCTGGCCGCCGCCCGGCGACAGGTGGAGCAGGATCATGGTGTCCGACCGCGGCGGGTCGTTCTGCATGCTGCGGCCGTACTTGGCGTTGGCGCCCTCGCGGGTGTCCGACCCCAGCAGCAGGATGTTCATCGCGTTGTTGAGCTTCTTCGGCCGGTTCGGGCCGACCAGCGCATCGGTGTCCTCGTGCGCGATGTTGCCGAACGCCTTGCGGTAGAAGCCGTACGCGGTCAGGCTCCCGACGACCATCGCCACCGACATTCCGATGGACACCCAGCCCAGGACGCGCCAGCCGCGTCGACGAGCCGGCTCGGGCTGCAGCTCGGCGTCGTCGACGTACTCCATGTACATCGGGTTGCTGTTCATCGGCTCCGTGGTGGGGGTCTGCCGCCCCTCAGGGGTCGGAAACTAGGGAGAGGTTAGGTCAAAGGAGGCGGCGTACGGACCCGGTTGCGTCATTCCATCCGGAGAGGCCGGCCACCGCCGTCACATGCTCCAGGATCACTCGGCGATCTATGGCTGCTTCGTCGACGTTTCGTTGGATTATGACCGAGGCACCAGAGGCTAGTGGGGCCACCAGCCCGCACAGAACCCCGTCCAGTGTGGTGAAGGGCATGTCAACCAGGATCCTGTCGCCCGCGTCGAGCCCCCATTTCTCCGCGGCCGCCTGTGCCTCGTATGCCACACCTGCCCCACTGAGTGTGGTTTTTGTCACATGCCTCCCGGGTAGGGTGAGCGCGGGTCGGTCGGGAGTGACCGACGGGGCCGGTGCGAACCGGTCGCCGTACGCGCGCACCTCGACCGCGTAGTCGAGCACCCCGGGCGGGCAGTCGGGCAGCGGGCCGCCGAGCGCGTGCAGGGACAGCCCGACGATCTCCTCGGCGTCCGTGCGGTCGATCACCGTGTCGAGCACCTCCCCGGCGGCCGCCAGGATGTACGGCCCGGACCGCGCGGCCGGTTCGGCCTCCGGCCCGGCTCCCGGCGGTTCGCTCCCCGGCATCGGGACCGGCTCGGCCACCACGCCCGCCGACCAGCACGCCATCAGCCACACGGCGGTCTGCCAGTGCGCCGGCAGCATCAGCACCGCGCGGTCGCCCGGCTGCGCGCCCAGCCCGTCCACCAGCAGGTTCGCCGTCTTGGCGACCCAGTTGTCGAACGTGCGGGCCGACAGTTCGACGCGCTCGCCGGTGCCGTCGTCGTAGAAGGTCACCAGGGGGCGCGACGGGTCGTCGTCCACGCGCCGCCGCAGCAGTTCCACGGGTCCGATCTCGGTCATGTGACCCGAGCGTAGAACCAGCGGCGCCGGACGCCCCGCCAACCGGTGATCACGGCGTGCCCGTCCCGCGCGTTCCGCCCCGGTGCGGCCGCCCCGCTACGCTCCGCTCGATGAACCCACCGAGGAGAACCCGATGAGCGCCGCCCGCGTCCTGGCGCGGGTCAGCGTGGTCCCGGCGCTGCTGCTCGTGGCGTGGCTGGCGGTGTCCCTGCCGTTGCTGCTGGCGGGGGTCTTCCGTCCGGTACCGGCCATCGCGCTGTTCGCCGTGGCCGCGGCGGCGGTGCTGTGGTTCGGGCTGCGCGCGCCCCGCGACGCGTCCGGCGGGGAGGCGGACGAGGCGCGGCCGGTGTCCTGGTGGGCGGCCGGGGGCGTGCTCGCGGTCGGCGTCGCCTTCCTGGTCTTCCAGGTCGTCATGAACGCCGAGCAGATCATCGTGCGGCGCGACCCCGCGTCGTACGTGCAGTTCGCGACCTGGCTGAAGGAGCACGGCTCCCTGCCGATCCCGCAGATGCGGTGGGCGTTCGGCGGCGGAGACCCCGCGCTGAGCTACGAAAGCCCCGCCTTCTACCAGAGGGGCGACGACATCGTCCCCCAGTTCATGGCGGGCCTGCCGCTGATCCTGTCGCTGGGCGGCTGGATCGCCGGGACGCACGGGATGCTGCTGATGGCCCCCCTGCTCGGCGCGTGCGCGGTGGTGGCGTTCGGGGGGCTGACGGCGCGTCTGGTGGGGCCGAACTGGGCGCCGCTGGGCGCGGCGGCGCTGGCGTTGAGCCTGCCCATGCTGTGGGTGTCGCGCTCCACCTACAGCGAGCTCCCCGCCCTGGTGCTGCTGCTGGGCGGCCTGGCGCTGCTGCACGACGCGCGCCGCTGCCAGGTGCGGGCGCAGGCGTTCCTGGGCGGGCTGGCGCTCGGTCTCATCGTGCTGGTGCGCATCGACGCGCTGCGGGACGTGCTGCCCGTGGTCGTGTTCGCCGGGCTGCTCGTGGGCTGCGCGCGCCGCACCGGGTGGCCGCTGGGGCTGGGCCTTGCCGTCGGGGTCGGCGCGGGGCTCGTCGAAGGGTTCGTCCTGTCCCGCCCCTACCTGCGATACCTGCACGCGTCGCTGAACCCGCTGCTGGCGATGGCGGCGGCGCTGGCGGGCGCGACCCTGCTCACGGCCGCCGCGCTGCGCTGGGACGTCACCGGCCGGCGGCTGCGGCGGGCCGGCGCGGCGGTGGCGCGCGGGCGGCTGCCGGACGTTGCGGCCGCGCTGACCGTCCCGGTCCTGGCCGCGTTCGCCGCCCGCCCGCTGTTCCAGACCGTCCGCCGCGAGCCGCGCAACGCCGACGACGAGCTGAACGTCCACTTCATCGAGCAGGTGCAGCGCATCAACCACCTGCCGGTGGACGGCACCCGCCAGTACTCCGAGCTGTCCTACCACTGGGTCGCGTGGTACATCGGCGTGCCCGCGGCGCTGCTGGCCGCCTTCGGCGCGGCGCTGCTGGTCCGCCGCCTGCTGCGGGGGCGTTCGACCGAATGGGTGCTGCCGTTCGCGGTCCTGGCGTGGACGACCGTGACGACGCTGCTGCGCCCCGCCATCACCCCCGACCATCCGTGGGCGTCGCGGCGGCTCGTCGCCGTCGTCATCCCGGGGATGCTGCTGCTCGCGCTGTGGGCGGCCGACTGGGGGCTGCGCCGCGTCCGCCGCGCCGGGCGCGGGCCGCGCGCCGTCCGGGCGTACGCCGCGGGGGCCGCGGTGCTCGTCCTCGCCCCCATCGCGGTCGCCTCGGCCGGGGTCATGGCGGTGCGCACCGAGCAGGGCGAGGTGGCGGCCGTGCGCGGGATGTGCGGGCGGATCGGCCCGAACGCGTCGGTGGTGATCGTCGAACGCGCCACCGCCGACCGGTTCTCGCAGGTCGTCCGCGGCATGTGCGGGCTGCCCGCCGCGCGGACGGTGCCCGACGCCGGCCCCGGCGACGTCGCCCGCATCGTGCGCAAGATCTACGACGCGGGGCGGCGGCCCGTGCTGCTCGGCGGCGAGGCCGCGAACGTGGCGCCCTACGGGCGGGCGGTCCGCGTGCTGGAGCTGCGCACCCGCCAGGACCAGCGCACCCTGACCCGGTGGCCGACGGGCACCTGGGGCCTGACCGTCAACGTGTGGATGGCCGTGCCGGACCGGCCGTGACTGGGGGCTGCGCACGCGCGTGGTGGCCGCCGCGCACCGCCCAGGGGAGTATCCTCGCCGTGCGTGAGCACCGAGCCCGAGCCCACGGCCCCCTCAGAGCGCGTCCACGTGACGATCGTCCTGCCGTGCTACAACGAGCAGGACCACGTCATCGACGAGGTCGAGCGCATCTGCAAGGCGATGGACAACAGCGGCCAGTCCTACGAGCTGCTGGCCGTCGACGACTGCTCCACCGACGCGACCCTGGAGCGCCTGCGGGAGGCCGAGCCCCGCTTCCCGAACATGCGCGTCATGGCGTTCCAGCACAACAGCGGCGCGGGCACGGTGCGGCGCATCGGCACCCAGCAGGCGCGCGGCGACATCGTGGTGTGGACCGACGCCGACATGTCCTACCCGAACGAGCGCATCCCCGAGCTGGTCGAGATCCTCGACAGCGATCCCAGCGTCGACCAGGTGGTCGGGGCCCGCAAGACCGAGGAGGGCACGCACAAGCTGCTGCGCGTGCCCGCCAAGTGGTTCATCCGCAAGGTCGCCGAGCGGCTCACCAACACCAAGATCCCCGACCTGAACTCGGGGCTGCGGGCGTTCCGCCGCGAGGTGTCGCTGCCCTACCTGCGGCTGCTGCCGCCCGGGTTCTCCTGCGTCACCACGATCACGATCGCGTTCCTGTCGAACCAGCACCCGGTGCGGTACGTGCCGATCGACTACGCCAAGCGGGCCGGCAAGTCCAAGTTCCGCTTCTTCAAGGACGCCTACCGCTACATCCTGCAGGTGCTGCGGATGGTGATGTACTTCAACCCGCTGAAGGTGCTGATGCCGCCGGCGCTGTGGCTGCTGGGCATCGGCGTCGTCAAGGGCGTGTTCGACATGGTCGTGCACTTCGGGTACTTCGCCAACAACACCGTGATGATCTTCATCAGCGGGCTGCTCATCGCCTCGCTGGCGCTGCTGGCCGACCTGATCGTGCGTTCGCGCGGCGACACCTGAGCACGGCGCATGGGGAACGGCGCACAGGCAGCGGCGCACGGACAGGCGCATGGGAAACGGCGCGTGAGCGCGTGAGGACCGTCGAATGAGGATCGCCGTCGTGGGGCCCGCGTTCCCCTACAAGGGGGGCGGCGCCCACCACACCACCGAGCTGGCGCACCGGCTGGCCGCGGCCGGGCACTCGGTCGTCATCGAGTCGTGGCGCGCGCAGTACCCCGCGTTCCTGTACCCGGGGCAGCAGACGATCTCCGAGCCCGAGGGCGAGCCGTTCCCCGGCACGCGCCGCCGCCTCGACTGGCGGCGCCCCGACGGGTGGTGGCGTACGGGCCGGTCGCTGCGCACCGCCGACCTGGTGGTGCTGGCCGTGCTGAGCCCGGTGCAGGTGCCGTCGTACCTGGGCATCCTCAAGGGGCTGCGAGGGCGGGCGCGTGCGGTGGCGCTGTGCCACAACGTGCTGCCGCACGAGCGCAAGCCCTACGACCGTCCGCTGATGAGGGCGCTGCTGAAGCGGGTGGACGGCGTGCTCGTCCACACCGAGCAGCAGGGGGCGCTGGCGCGTGAGCTGGCCGCGCGTCCCGTGCGCGTGGCCGAGATGCCCGCGCACCTGCCCACGCCCGCGGTCGAGGTCGCGCGGGACGGGGCCGTGCGCCGCCGGTTGCTGTTCTTCGGGATCGTCCGCCCCTACAAGGGCCTGGACGTGCTGCTGCGGGCCCTCGCCGACGGCCCGGACGACGTGTCGCTGACCGTGGCCGGGGAGTTCTGGGGCGGGCTGGAGGAGACCCGCGAGCTCGTCGGCAGGCTGGGGCTGACCGGGCGGGTGGAGCTGCGCCCCGGGTACGTGCCCGCCGCCGACGTGCCAGCCCTGTTCGCCGCGTGCGACGCGCTCGTCCTGCCCTACCGGTCGGCCACCGCGTCGCAGAACGTGTGGATGGCCTACGAGCACGGCGTCCCCGTCATCGCCACGCGCGTGGGCGGCTTCGCCGACCAGGTGCGCGACGGCGTCGACGGGCTCATCTGCGAACCCGGCGACCCGGGCTCCCTGGCCGACGCCCTCAAACGCTTCTACGCGCCGGGGGAGCCGGAGCGGCTGCGCTCCGGCGTCCGCCCGGTCGACCACGAACCCGTGTGGGCCGCCTACCTGGAGGCCCTCACGGGCACGTGGTGATGAGCCGTCACAGGTGCTGGTCGATGAGCTTCGTCAGCACGCGCTTGGGCTTGGCGCCGGTGATCTGGTCGACGACCTCGCCGTTCTTGTAGAGGTTGAGCGTCGGCAGGCTCATCACGCCGTACTTTTGCCCGGTCTCCGGGTTGGCGTCGGCGTTGATCTTGGCGATGGTCAGCCGGCCGGCGTACTCCGCGGCGAGCTCCTCCAGCACCGGAGCGATCATCTTGCAGGGACCGCACCAGTCGGCCCAGAAGTCCACCAGCACGGGCAGATCGCTCTTCAGGACCTTCTCCTCGAAGGTGTCGTCGGTGACGGTGATGGGCGCGGTCACGATCACTCCTTACTCGGTTGCCTGCCCGGCACAAGCCTCTCCGGGCGCGATTCATTCCCGTTACCTGCGTCACGCGGAGGGACGCGCGGCCGCTCCCCGGCGGCCGCGGCCGGTTCCGCGGGGCGGTCCGCCGCCGGCCGGGCCAGCACCGCGATGCCCGCGTTGACCAGGTCGGCGACGGTCAGCAGCACCCGGGACGCGATCGCCACCGCGATCGGCGCCCCGGCCGGCAACCACGACGACAGCGCCAGCACCAGCGCGGCCTCGCGGGCGCCGATGCCGCCCGGCGCGATGAAGACCAGGAACCCGGCCACGAACGCCAGCGCGTACGCGCCCGTCGCCGCGAACGGCAGGCCCGCCCCCTCGCCGCCCACGGCCGCGCACAGCAGCCAGGTGTGCACGCCGAACAGCGCCCAGGCCAGCATCGTCCAGGCGATGGCGCGCAGCGTCACGCCCAGGCCGACCGGGTGCTCCAGCGGCGGCCTGCGCACCAGGCGCAGGGCCGTGTCGAGGCACCAGGTGACGATGCGCGGGTGCAGGGCGCCCAGCAGCACGGGCGCCAGCAGGAACAGCCACCAGTACCGCTCGCGCGCCGCCTGCGAGGTCAGCGGCAGCGTCACCGACGCGACGGCCAGACCGCACGCGCACGTCGTGGCGACCGCCAGCAGCACGGAGCTGAAGTTGCGCAGCCGCGGCACCTGGTAGGCCCGCCCCATCTCCACCTGGGTGACGATCGCCCACACCTTGCCCGGCACGTACTTGCCGAGCTGCGACACGGCGTTGATGCGGAAGGCCGCCCGCAGCGGCAGCGGCGACCCCAGCCCGCCCAGCAGCGCCCGCCAGGCCACCATCCAGGCGAACAGCCCGGCCAGCCCGGCCGCGAACGCGCCCGCCAGCGCCGCCCACGACATCTGCTGGAACGCCTGTACGGTCTCGTCCCACCGGGCGACGAGGCTGTACGCGCAGAAGCCCAGGGCGAGCAGCACGAGCAGGGCCCGCACCGCCCGCGTCACGGCGGCCTTCACATTCACCCGCCCAGATTAGGCGAACCGGGCGGGCGGACCCGACGGTCCGCGCGGGCGCGTCCCCCGACGACCCCTGGGGGTTTGTCCTGGCCGCCCCACGGGCCGTGCCGAGGCGCCCTATTGTGGGCTGACGATGAAACTCTCCGATGTGGTCGCCTTCATGGGGCACCAGGTGCACGTGTGCCGGTACCGCGAGGCGGGGACGCTGCTCGACTGGATGGGCCGCGACCTGCGCGGCAAGCGCGTCCTGGACGTGGCGGGCGGTGACGGCTACTGGGCGGGGCGGGCCCGCAGGCGCGGCGCGCAGGCCGTGTCGATCGACCTGTCCCGCAAGAAGATGCTGTACGGGCGGACCCTCGCCGACGCGCCCGCGCTGGTGGAGTGCGACGCGCTGCGGCTGCCGTTCGGCGACGCGACCTTCGACGCGATCCTGTCCGTGTGCGCCATCGAGCACTTCGACGACGGCGGCACGTCCCTGGACGAGATGGCACGGGTGCTCAAACCCGGCGGTGAGATCTTCATGTCCGCCGACGTGCTCAGCCGCGCCGACTCCTGGCCCAAGCTGCGGGACGCGCACAAGGCCAAGTACCACGTCCAGCACACCTACACCCATGAGACGCTGCGCCGCCTGATGGACGAGCGCGGCCTGGACCTGCTGCGGCACTCCTACCAGTTCCGCACCGCCGCCGCCGAGCGGCTGTACCTGTCGCTGTCGGCCTACGGCGGCCGGGTGGGCTTCAACGCCGCCGCGCCGCTGGTCCCGCTGGTCGCCCTGTCCGACCGGCGCGCCCCCAACGAGCGCGGCAGCATCGTGCTGATCCACGCGCGCAAGCGCTGATCCGCCCCGCGGCCCGCTAGGTTGATCTACGAGGGCGCGGTGGACCGGCCGGACGCCGCCGGACCGAGCGAGGCGGCCGGGGCCGGTGCGGTGCGCCGGGCCCGCGACGGACGTCCGCCGACGGCGTGGGAACCGTCTCCGCGCCGCCGTGGGCGTAGGCTTTCGGGGGAGGAGTGATCCCCGTCACTTCCACCGAACCGGAATAGGGGTGGACCCGTGACGCATCGGATTCTGCTCGACGCCACCGCAGTGCCCGCCGACCGCGGAGCGCTCAGCCGGTACGTCGACGGCCTGCTCGGGGCGCTGCACGCACGCGGTGCCGATCTGGCGGTGGCCTGCCAGCGCGCCGACGAACGCCGCTACGCCGAGCTGGTGCCCGGCGCCCGCGTCGTGCCCGGGCCCGCGGCGCTGGCGCACCGGGCGTCCCGCCTGGCCTGGGAGCAGACCGGCCTGCCGTACGTGGCGCGGCAGGTGGGCGCCGACGTGCTGCACGTCCCGGCCTACACCCTCCCCATGTCGGCGGGCCTGCCGACGGTGGTGACCATCCACGACGTGACGGTGTTCGCCGAGCCGGGCGCGGACGACCCGATCCGCGCCACCTATATCAAGTCGGCCACCCGCACGGCGGCCAGGCGCGCCACCCGGGTGCTCGTGCCGTCCCGCGCCACCCGCGACGAGCTGGTGCGGGTGCTGGACGCCGACCCGTCCCACATCGACGTGGCCTACCACGGCGTCGACCACGAGCTGTTCCACCGCCCCTCCGAGCAGGAGGTCAAGCAGGTCTCCGACCGGCTCGGCCTGCACGGCCGCCCGTACATCGCCTACCTGGGCGCGCTGGAGCCGCGCAAGAACGTGCCGAACCTGATCCGCGGCTGGGTCCGGGCGTGCGCCGACCGCCGGGAGCCGCCCGCGCTGGTGCTGGCGGGCAGCGGCGGCTGGGACGACGAGATCGACGCGGCCCTGGCCGCCGTGCCGCACCACCTCAGGCTCGTCCGCCCCGGGTATCTGCCGTGGTCGGCGCTGCCGGGGTTCTTCGGCGGCGCGCTGGCGGTGGCCGTGCCCAGCCGCGGCGAGGGCTTCGGCCTGCCGGTGCTGGAGGCGATGGCCTGCGGCGCGCCGGTGCTGACGACGCGGCGCGGCCCGCTGCCCGAGGTCGGCGGCGACGCCGTCGCCTACACCGAGCCCGACGCCGACGGCATCGCCGAGGCGCTGGCCGCGCTGATCGACGACCCGGCGGGCCGCGCCTCCCTGGCCGAGGCCGCGTTCACCCGCGCCCGCCGCTTCACCTGGGCCGCCTCCGCCGAGGCGCACCTGGAGTGCTACCGGCGCGCCGTCGAGCAGTACGCCGGAGCCCGGGGCGCCTCGCCCGCGTGAGAGGCGATCTCGCCCTTCGCGCGCCCTGCCACTAGGCTCGCTCGGGCCTGACGCCGTGGGAGCCGGGACGCGTGACCGGCCTGTCTGGGGAGGAGCCTGTTGGAAGCCATTCTGCTGGTCGGGGGGCAGGGCACCCGGCTGCGTCCGCTGACCATCTCCACGCCGAAGCCGCTGCTTCCCACGGCAGGGGTGCCGTTCCTCGCCCACCAGCTGGCCCGCGCGCACGCGGCGGGCATCGAGCGGATCGTGTTCGCCACCTCCTACCGCGCGGAGATGTTCGAGGCCGCGTTCGGGCACCGCGCCCACGGCGTCGAGCTGGTCTACGTCAGCGAGGACGAGCCGCTGGGCACCGGCGGGGCGATCCGCAACGCGGCGCGGGCGCTGACCTGCGGGCCCGACGACCCGGTGCTGATCCTCAACGGCGACATCCTGTCCGGCCACGACATGCGCGCGCAGGTCCAGCTGCACGAGAAGACCGACGCCGTCGTCACGCTGCACCTGACCGAGGTCGACGACCCGTCCCGGTTCGGGTGCGTGCCCACCGACGGCGACGGCCGGGTCACGGCGTTCCTGGAGAAGACCCCGCATCCGGTGACGAACCGGGTCAATGCGGGCTGCTATGTGTTCCGTCGCTCGGCGATCGACGCCATCCCCGCCGACACCGTGGTGTCGGTGGAGCGCGAGACGTTCCCCGGCCTGATCGCGTCCGGGGCCGTGGTCATGGGCTACGTCGAGCCCGGCTACTGGCTGGACGTCGGCACGCCCCAGGCGTTCGTGCGGGGCTCGTGCGACCTGGTGCTGGGGCGCATGGCCTCGTCCGCCATGCCGGGCCCGCCGGGCGAGCGGCTCGTCCTCGACCGGGCGGTCGTGTCGCCGGGCGCGGTGGTGCGCGGCGGCACCGCCGTGGGCCGCGGCGCGGTGGTGGAGGCGGGCGCCACGGTGTCCGGCAGCGTCCTGCTGGACGAGGCGTTCGTCGCCGAGGGCGCCACGGTGCGCGACTCGGTGCTCAGCCGGGGCGCGCGGGTCGGGCCGGGCGCGGTGCTCGACGGGGTCGTCCTCGGCGACGGGGCCGTCGTCGGGCCGGGCAACGAGCTGCGCGGCGGCCTGCGGGTCTGGCCGGGCATCGAGCTGCCGCCCACCGCGGTCCGCTTCTCCACCGACGCCTGAGCCGATGGTCGCGCGGGCCCAGGCCGGGACGCCGGCCGTGTCGCCGACCGGGGTGCGGCGGTGGCGGCCGCCGTGGCCGCTCGACCTGCGGGCGACGCTGGATCCGCTCCGGCGCGGCCCGCACGATCCGGCGTTCCGCGTCGAGCCGGACGGCGCCCTCTGGCGCGCCTCA
This sequence comes from Actinomadura keratinilytica, assembly GCF_039539665.1. Classification (NCBI taxonomy): domain Bacteria; kingdom Bacillati; phylum Actinomycetota; class Actinomycetes; order Streptosporangiales; family Thermomonosporaceae; genus Actinomadura; species Actinomadura keratinilytica. The sequence continues at coordinate 64,532 of NZ_BAABDO010000004.1, read as the reverse complement.
CTGACCCCGGACGGGCCGGGCACGCTGCGCCTGCGGCTGCGGCGCGGCGTCGTCGACGCCGCGGCCTGGGGGCCGGGCGCGGCGTGGCTGCTGGACGGCGTGCCCGACCTGCTCGGGGCGGGCGACCCCGCCGAGGAGTTCCGGGCCCGGCACCCGGTGGTGCGGGAGGCGGTCCGGCTGCGGCCGGGACTGCGCGTCGGCCGGACGGGCCGGGTGTTCGAGGCGCTCGTCCCGGCGGTGCTGGAGCAGAAGGTCCCGGCCGCCGAGGCGTGGCGGGCCTGGGGCTACCTGCTGCGGCGGTTCGGGGAGCCCGCGCCCGGCACCGAGGACCTGCCGGGCGGGCCCATGCGCGTCCCGCCGCCGCCGGAGGTCTGGGCCCGGATCCCGTCGTGGGAGTGGCACCGCTCCGGCGCCGAGCCGGTCCGCGCCCGGACGATCATCGGGGCCGCCCGCGTCGCCGCCCGGCTGGAGGAGGACCCCGCCGAGCGGCGGCTGTGCTCCCTGCCGGGCATCGGGCCGTGGACGGCCGCCGAGGTGCGCCAGCGCGCCGTGGGCGACGCCGACGCCGTCTCGGTCGGCGACTACCACCTGCCCGGGCTGGTGGGCCGGGCCCTGGCGGGCCGCGAGGTCGACGACGCCGGCATGCTCGAACTGCTGGAGCCGTACGCGGGGCACCGCCATCGCGTCACCCGGCTGCTGGCGCCGTTCGGCGGCACCGGTCGGCCGCGGCGCGGTCCCCGTCTGCCCGTGCGGGACTACCGGCGGTTCTGACGGCGCGGGCGGTGCGGCGCCGCGGCAGCCAGAAGTCGCCGGGGGCCCAGTCGAGCCCGTCCCGGCTGTCGGCGCCGAACAGCGGACCGGCCACGGCGAGGCCGGCGATGGCGATGAGCACGTAGAGCATCACAAGACCCTTCGATCGCTTCGCGGGGATGCGTGTGCCCTGGCCGGGGGCTGGTTCGCGCGCGCCGACCCGGGAGGCGGGCCGTCCGCCGCCATTCCGGGCCATCCTCAGTTTGACCGCGTCCAACATTCAGGTCCAGTGAGTATTTCTGCAGCGTTCATGTAAGAGTCGCTTCACTGTGTTGGATCCGGGCGGGCGGGGAATAAGAGTGGATCGCCGGGAGCTGCCTCTTTCATCGCGTATTTCACGCCCCGTCCCATGGTCGTGGATTATGACGATTGGCATAGAGTGCCAGCATGGACGCTGGTGCTGTAACGGACTCCGCGCTCCGCCGGGCCCTCGCCCGGGCACGCGACGGCAAGACGCTCGACCTCGACGAGGCCACCACCCTGCTGCACGCCCGCGGCGCGCGGCTCGACGACCTGCTCGACCACGCCTCCCGGATCCGCGACGCCGGCCTGGCCGCCGCCGGACGGCCCGGGATCATCACCTACAGCCGCAAGGTCTTCATCCCGCTGACCCGCCTGTGCCGGGACCGCTGCGGCTACTGCACGTTCGCCACCGTGCCGCACCGGCTCGACGCCCCGTACCTCAGCCCCGACGAGGTGCTGGAGATCGCCCGCCAGGGCGCCGCGCTCGGCTGCAAGGAGGCGCTGTTCACCCTCGGCGACAAGCCCGAGGACCGCTGGCGGCAGGCCCGCGAGTGGCTCGACGCGCACGGCTACGACGACACCCTGTCCTACGTGCGGGCGATGGCCATCCGCGTGCTGGAGGAGACCGGGCTGCTGCCCCACCTCAACCCCGGCGTGCTGTCCTGGCGCGACTTCCAGCGGCTCAAGCCGGTCGCGCCGTCCATGGGCATGATGCTGGAGACCACCGCGACCCGGCTGTTCAGCGAGAAGGGCGGCCCGCACTTCGGCTCCCCGGACAAGGACCCCGCGGTGCGGCTGCGCGTGCTGGAGGACGCCGGCCGCACCAACGTGCCGTTCACCACCGGGATCCTCATCGGCATCGGCGAGACGCCCGCCGAGCGCGTCGACGCGATCTTCGCGATCCGCCGGACGATGCGCGAGTACGGGGCGATCCAGGAGGTGATCGTCCAGAACTTCCGCGCCAAGCCCGACACCAAGATGCGCGACACCCCCGACGCCGAGCTGGAGGAGCTGGCCGCCGCCATCGCGGTCACCCGGCTCGTCCTCGGCCCCAAGGCGCGCATCCAGGCGCCCCCCAACCTCGTCGACGACCAGTACGCCCTGATGCTGCGCGCCGGCATCGACGACTGGGGCGGCGTGTCACCGCTCACGCCCGACCACGTCAACCCCGAGCGCCCCTGGCCGCAGATCGACGAGCTCGCCGCCAAGACCGCCGCCGCGGGCTTCCAGCTGCGCGAGCGCCTCACCATCTACCCCGAGTACCTCAAGCGCGGCGAACCGTGGCTCGACCCCCGGCTGAGCGCGCACGTCGCCGCACTCGCCGACCCCGCCACCGGCCTGGCCCGCGAGGACGCCGTGCTCCAGGGCCGCCCCTGGCAGGAACCCGACGGCGGGCTGGAGTCCGCCGGCCGCACCGACCTGCACGTGGAGATCGACACCGTCGGCCGCACCGGCGACCGCCGCGAGGACTTCGACTCGGTCTACGGCGACTGGGACGCCCTGCGCGAACGCATGACCGCCCCGCAGCGCTTCGACGCCGACGTCAAGGCCGCGCTCGCCGCCGCCGAGTCCGACCCCGCCGGGCTGACCGACGACCAGGCCCTCGCCCTCCTGCACGCCGACGGCCCCGAACTGGACGCCCTGCAGAAGATCGCCGACGACCTGCGCCGCGAGGCGGTCGGCGACGACGTCACCTACATCGTCACCCGCAACATCAACTTCACCAACGTCTGCTACACCGGCTGCCGGTTCTGCGCGTTCGCCCAGCGCCGCACCGACGCCGACGCCTACTCGCTGTCGCTGGCGCAGGTCGGCGACCGCGTCGACCAGGCGTGGGAGGCGGGCGCCACCGAGATCTGCATGCAGGGCGGCATCCACCCCGACATGCCCGGCACCGCGTACTTCGACCTCGCCCGCGAGGTCAAGCGCCGCGCCCCCGGCATCCACCTGCACGCCTACAGCCCGATGGAGGTCGTCAACGGGGCGTCCCGCTGCGACATGTCGATCCGCGAGTGGCTCCAGGAGGCCAAGGCCGCCGGGGTCGACTCGCTGCCCGGCACCGCCGCCGAGATCCTGGACGACGACGTCCGCTGGGTGCTCACCAAGGGCAAGCTGCCCACCGACCAGTGGATCGAGGTCGTCACCACCGCCCACGAGATCGGCCTGCCGACCACGTCCACGATGATGTACGGCCACGTCGACACGCCCGCGCACTGGGTGGCCCACATCAAGCTGATCCGCTCCATCCAGGAGCGGACGGGCGGCTTCACCGAGTTCGTGCTGCTGCCGTTCGTGCACCACAACTCGCCCATCTACCTGGCCGGGCTCGCCCGTCCCGGCCCGACCGCCCGCGAGAACATCGCGGTGCACGCCCTCGCCCGCATCCTGCTGCACGGCGCCGTCCCCAACATCCAGACATCCTGGGTGAAACTGGGCGACGAGCTGTGCGCCCGGGTGCTGCGCGGCGGCGTCAACGACCTCGGCGGCACGCTGATGGAGGAGACGATCAGCCGCATGGCCGGCTCGGAGAACGGCTCGTTCAAGACCATCAGCTCCCTGGAGGCCATCGCCGCCAAGGCGGGCCGCCCCGCCCGCCAGCGCACCACCCTGTACGGCGAGGTCCCCGAAGAACGCATCCAGGCCGCCCGCCGCACCGACGGCGTCGGCCACTTCGGCCGAAACCTGCCGCTCGTCGGCACCTGACCGGCCCGGCCCGGGGGCGTTTCCGGACGGCGCCCCCGGGCCCGCGGGTCCCGTGCCGCACGTCGTGGAAGGGGCGGCTGGTGCATCTGGTTGAGGTGGACGACAATGCGCCTGATTGTCAGGCGCATCAGGGTCGACGGTCCCCGACATGACCGATATGTCGGCTGGATGCGGGAGGTGGTCCCGTGCAGGAAGCGGGACTCGATCGCTACGAGCTGGCTTATCTGTGCGGCGGGGGCGAGCGTGTGGCGATGGTCGCGCTGGTGGCGCTGTGCCGGGACGGCCGTGTGCGCATCACCTCGGATCGGCACCGCGTCCACACGGTGCGGGCGGAGGCCGATGACGCGGTCTGTGGGCCGTCCTTGACGCGATTCCCGATGTCGGGCGGGTGCTCGGACGGCACCATACCGATGGTCGGCGAGTCGAACGCCGTGCGCGACGTCGCCGACGGCCTGCGCGAGCGCCGTCTTCTTCCCAGCTCGCGACTCGGACGGCTGTGGCAGTGGCGGCGCGTGCGCGCCCGGAGGCGGATCAAGGACGAGGCGGCTCGGGGCGGCGCGGCCGACGAGCTGGAGCGCATCGCGGTCGCCGGTGCGTCGGCCATTGTCGATGGCGAGCTGCGGAAGATCTTCCAGACCCACGTCTGGGAGCCCCCGGTGAACGTCAAGCCGCTCGACGACGGCACGCCGCGCGGCGGACCCGACCCGGCCTTTCAGTACGACCCGCCCTCAACCGGCATCTGAAGCACCTGGCGTACCAGAGGCGGACGGACTGCATTCTCACAGGGTGAGGGGAAACGCATCTGGCCGTCAGGGGAGCGAGCGAACGACAGCCGACCGCGGTAGGCCCTGGGGCGCGTCCGGTGGATCATGGTGGCTTCGCAGCGGCGCGGTGGCCGAGGTGCTGCGGTGGCCGGGCCCGGCGCCGGGGTGGCGGTGCCGCGCTTCGCATCGGGCCGGTCGGTGGTTTTCGGCCACATTGCGGTACCGGCGGGGCGGCTGGAGGCGGACACGCGGCCGCCGATATCCACCGGACACCCTAGGACAGTGCGGTTGAGGTTGTGACACCCGGCAGCCGCGCGGCTTCGCCGGCCTTCGGCAGTTCGGGCGGCTGCTCGTCGTCCCGCTGTGACACCGTGGGCCCTTCCTTCACGTGGAGTCCGGGCTTTGGGACTGGTCGAAGATGTGCAGCACGTGTTCGGCGGTTTCCTGCAGGTCGATGAGCGGATGGCGGTGGTGGACGCCGTCGCCGCCGGTCCACGAGAACGCCTCGTGACACACCCAGATGTTGAGGGCCGCGGTGCTCACGACGGAGATACCGGTGACGTCACTGCACCGGGCGGCGGTGATTCCGCGGCTGGAGAGATGCGTTGTCAGGTGCTGGGCGGCAACCGCCGGTGGGATGCGGTGAGGGGGTCGCGGCCATGGGGAGGGCAGCGGCAGGGAGAACCACACCGCCTTCCCGGAGATCGGCGGCGAGACCAGTCGTGACCGCGTACGCCGCCAGCCCCATGCCGCCGTGAGGGCTTCGACGATGCCGAGCCCCCTGCCGTGCGTGCTGGACACGTCCTCGGGGCGCGCCTGCGGGGTCACCTCCGGGACGGCATCGAACACGGCGGCGACGAACTCCGGCCGCGGCGCCGTACGGGCCCAGACCCACAGTTCGGGGCCGACGAGGTGGCCGGCGGGGCTTCGGTTGGCGCGGTAGGGGCTGATCGCGTGCCAAAGGGCGTTGGTGGCCAGCTCGCTCACCGCCAGCGCCCCGTCGTCGATGCTGGCCGCCGGGAACCGGAGCGTCCGCATCACCGAGCCCAGCGCCGACCGGGCCTGGGCAGCGCAGCCGGCGTCCGCCGAGAGCCGCCAGGCGCACGCACCGCCGTGCGGAAGGTTCAGGGGGTTGCCGCTCATCATCGGGTCGCCTCCGTGGGGTTGCCACGTCATGCGGCGAGGATCACTACGCTCTGTAGTGACTTCGATACGGAGTCATGGTAGCCATGAATATTCATGAGCACCATGAATGATTCAAACATCGTGGCCTTATGTGGCCATCTGTGTTCGCAGCGTCGATCTAGAGCGGGAGGATTCGTCCGATGTCAGCAGCGAAGTCAGCCCCCACGTACGCACCCTCGGTGCGGGCTCGCAGGTTGGCGAGGAGTCTCAAGGAGGCGCGGCAGCGAGCAGGGCTCACAGCCGTACAAGCGGCGAGCAGGCTGGGCTGGAGTCAGCCCAAAGTGAGTCATATTGAGAACGGTCGGACCAAGCCGGGCGTAGGAGACGTCGAGGTGATGCTCAACCTCTATGGCATCTCGAGTCCCGAGCGAGAGGCGCTACTCGCGCTCGCTCGGGAGGCTGGACAGCGCGGCTGGTGGACCCACTATGCCGATGTCTTCACTGGCAGCTACGTGGCGTTGGAGGATGAAGCATCACTCATTTGCGAGTGGGAGGCCCAGTTCATACCTGGTTTGCTTCAGACGCAGGACTATGCTCGTGAAGTAATCAGGGCGGGACGGCCGCACAGCAAAGAGTCCGATGTCCGTCGGCGAGTCATGGCAAGGATGGCGCGTCAGACCGTGCTTCGTAGGGAGCCGAATGCCCCACGGCTACACGTCGTCCTCGACGAAGCGATCCTGCGGCGGCCGATCGGTGGCTGGGATCTGATGAAGGATCAGTTGCGGTATCTCTCCAAAGAGGGCAGGCGTCCTAACGTCACCCTCCAGGTGCTCCCGTTCTCGGCGGGTACGCATCCTGGTCTGGAGGGGCCGTTCATCGTGTTGAGCTTCCCCGAAGAAGCAGATCCGGACGTAGCCTACACCGAGGGAATCTACGGTGATGTTTACCTAGAAAGCCCGGCAGAGGTCGACCGCTGTACCACCGCTTTTAAACAGCTTTGCGATGTGGCGCTCAGTCCTGAAGAGTCCATAGTGTTGATCGATGCCGCCGCCGAAGATTAGAGAGGTTGCTCAAGTTATGTTCGGTTCCGATGTCAATTCAGGGGTCTCCATGTGGCGGAAAAGCAGTCACAGTGGTAGTGGAAATGCGTGCGTCGAGGTGGCTGATCTGCGGTCGGCGGGCGTCGCTGTCCGTGACTCCAAGGACCCGTCGGGCCCGGTGCTGATGTTCGGTCGGTCGGAGTTCGTCAGGCTCGCCGAGGCTATCCGTCGAGGCACGTTCGATCTGGAGAGATAGCCTCCGAGGATGCACGACATCTCGTGGCCGAAGACTGCGTGTAGTCAGGGCACCGGGTGCGAATTTGTTGAGGTCGCGCCTGTTTCCTTGTCGGCTGGTAGGTGGCGTAAGGCCAGTCGGAGCACGGGGAGCGGTGAGGACTGTGTCGAGGTTGCTCGCGTGCGGCGAGGCGTCGCTGTCCGTGACTCCAAGGACCCGTCGGGCCCGGTGCTGACGTTCGGTTGCTCAGAGTTCGTCAGGTTCGCCGAGGCGGTCCGCCTGGGCACGTTCGATCTGGAAGGCGGCCTCGAATGCTGGAAATGATCACGTGGCGGAAGTCTTCGTACAGCCAGGGCGCAGGGGTTGAGTGCGTCGAGGTTGCTCGCGTGCAGCCGGGCGTCGCGGTGCGTGATTCCAAGGATCCCTCCGGGCCGGTGCTGACTTTCCGGCGTCGGGAGTTGAGGGTGTTCTTCGGGGCGATCAAAGCCGGGACCCTTGATCTTCGGTGACGCTGTTCCACGCGGCTGATATCTCGGCGTCGCCCTGCGGTGGTGGTCAGGCCGGGGGTAGGGTGTCGCGGAGGTGGTGGGCGCGTCGGGTCAGGGGGAGGGGGAACTCGCCCTCGGAGGCGGCTTTTTCGAGGTGGGTTTCCACTGCGGTGAGCAGGTCGGGGCCCAACCCCAGGTGGACGGCGTACGCGTCCGCGTCGTGGTCCGTGGAGGTTTTCGCGAGCCGGTGCAGGGCCGCCGCGGCGTAGGCGAGGGCGGTCGGGAGCGCCGCGAGCAGGGTGACGGACGCGGCGACGGCGACCAGCAGGAAGACCAGGACGAAGCCGATCGGGCGCTGCCACGCGACGGCGCGTTTCCACATGGGGACGACCGGCGACCACACGGTCCGCAGCACCCAGCACAGGATCCGGCTCGGCACCGTGAGGTGGGTCGCGACGAACACGGGCAGCGCCTGCAGGCCGCGCTGGTGCCCCAGTTCGTGGGCGAGAACCGCCTCCAGGTGCGGTGCGGGCAGTGACGCGGCGTGCGTGGTGACCGCCACGATCCCCCGAACCGACGTGCACGCGTTCAGGTCGTCCGAATCGGTGACCATGAGCCGGTACCGCTCGTCGGGGAGCCCGGCGCGGTCCAGCAGGCTGCGCCACGGCCGCCGCAGGCCGGAGCGCTCGGAGCCGGTCGGTTCGCGGCAGCCGCGGGTCCGGGCGGTCCACGACCGGGCCGCCGGAAGGAACGTCAGCAGCGCGAGCCCGCACCAGGCGGCGAACGGCACCGCCGCGCCCCACGGCGGCCGGGCCAGGTACGCCGCGTAGGTGAGCGGGCCCACGATCGCGGCCTCCCCCGCAAGGGCCACCACGGTCGTGGCCAAACTCACCGTCATCGGCCACACCCCCGGACGGTGCGGGCCCTCCGCGACGGGCGCCTTCGGCCGGGGACGCGCGCTGAGCCCCTTCTCCGGCAGGCTCCCGCGCCCCGAGGCGCTCCCGGACCCCCGGGACCGGGTCAGCGTCTTGCGGGCGGGACGGCGGGGGGCCGGGGGCGCCACGTGCTCGGTCATGACGCCGGCCTTGCCGGTCCACGGGCGCGACTTGTCCGTCCAGCTCTGGCCGTCCCAGTACCTTTCGCGCCCCATCAACTGCGGATCCGGGTACCAGCCGGGTGGTGCGCTCACCGAGCCCTGCCTCCCCACAACAGGGATTGATCAGCAGACAGTAGGCTGACGCACCGCCCGATGCAGCGTCAACGCCCTTGTGGGAGTCAGCGGACCTCGATGAACGCGTCGGGGGAGCGGGGCGGCCGTTCGCGGGGCGGGGCGGCGGCGCGGCCGATGCCCACGGCGCCCATCGGGTCCCAGTCGGCGGGCAGGTCCAGGGTCTTGCGGACGACGTCGCGGCAGAACATCGTGCTGGACACCCAGCAGGAGCCCAACCCCTCCACCGCCAGCGCGACGAGGAGGTTCTGCACCCCGGCGCCCGCGGCGACGACGAACATCTCGCGTTCCGCCTGGGAGCGGCGCTCGTCGGGGTAGTCGTGCGAGCCGTCCATCACCAGGCACGGCACCACCAGGTAGGGGGCGCGGCGCAGCACGTCGCCCCGGCGCAGGCGCTTGGCGATCGACTCGTCGGAGAAGCCGTCGCGGCGCAGGTCCGCCTCCCAGGCGTCGCGCATGGCGTCCAGCAGGCGCACCCGCGACTCGGGCGACTCCAGCAGGACGAACCGCCACGGCGTGGTGTGGTGCGGCGCGGGCGCGGTGATCGCGGCGGCGACCGCCCGGCGCACGGCGGCCGGGTCCACCGGGTCGGAGGTGAACTCGCGGATGGTGCGCCGGGCGTGGAGGACGTCGGCGGAGCCGTACCGGAACATGTCCTCCGAGGCGCGACGCACCAGCGCCCGGGCGCCCGGCCCGTCGTCCTCGGTGACCAGCGAGGCCAGGCCCCGGACGACGGCGACCGGCACACCGTCGAGCTTGCCCTTGACCAGTTCGGCCGCGGACGCCAGCTCGTCGGCGACGGCGGTGATCGTCGCGTCCAGGCGGTTGCCGTACGCGTCGTCGCGGCCGCGCAGGTCGTGCAGGGGCGCCAGGCCGGCCGCGCCGATCGCCACGTCGGTCAGGCCGTTGCGCCACGGACGCCCGAACGTGTCGGACACCAGGACGGCCACGTTCAGCCCCGTGCGCTCCCGGAGGCCGGCGCGGATGCGGCGCGCGGAGGCGTCCGGGTCCTCCGGAAGCAGCAGCACCGTGCCGGGGGCGGTGTTGGACGCGTCCACCCCGGCGGCGGCGAGCACCAGCCCCTGACGGGTCTCGACGATGCGGGTCTCGCCGCGCGCGTGGCGGCGCCGGGCGACCACGCGGACCGTCTCGGCGTCGATCGCCTTCTCCCGGTCGGCGGCGACCAGCACCCGTCCCTCGGCCTTGCTGACGATCTTGGATGTGACGACGACGATGTCGCCGTCGGCGAGGGCGTCCGCGGGCAGCAGGGCCGCGATGTCGGTGCCCTCGGTGACCTCCGGCAGGCCGGGGATGCCGAAAACCTCCAGCTTCATGCGGCGTCCTTCGTCAGTTCGCGGGCCAGGTCGAGGGCGGCGCCGGCGATGTCGGCGGCGGCGCGTTCGTCGGTCATCAGCAGCGGCCGGGACCGCACGGCGATGCCGGGCACCTGCACGCCGGCGTCGGTCTCGTCCACCAGCCAGCCGTCCAGCAGGTCCGGGCCGTAGTGGGCGGCCACCGCCGCGGCCGAGGTCTCCACCCCGATCGCGGTCAGGCAGGCGTCGGCCATGCCCCGCACCGGCGCCCCGCCGATGATCGGCGACACGCCGACGACGGTGCGGGCCGCCACCGCGTCGCGGATGCCGGGGACCGACAGGATCGTCCCGATGCTCACCACCGGGTTGGACGGCGGGAACAGCACCACGTCGGCCTCCTGGATCGCGTCCAGAACGCCGGGGGCGGGCTTGGCGTCGTCCGCGCCCACCGCCGCGATCGACCGGGCCGGGACGGACGCCCGCAGCCGCACCCACCACTCCTGGAAGTGGATCGCGCGCCGCCCCTTGTCGTCCTCGATGACGACGTGGGTCTCGACCTGGTCGTCGGTCATCGGGATCAGCCGCACGCCCGGCTTCCACCGGTCGCACAGGGCCTCGGTGACCGCCGACAGCGGGTAGCCCGCGGCGAGCATCTGGGTGCGCACGATGTGGGTGGCGAAGTCGCGGTCGCCCAGGCCGAACCAGCTCGGCCCCACCCCGTAGGCGGCCAGCTCCTCCTTGACGGTGAAGCTCTCGTCGGCGCGGCCCCAGCCCTGCTCCTCGTTGATGCCGCCGCCGAGGGTGTACATCACCGTGTCCAGGTCGGGACAGACCCGTAGCCCGAAGAGCGATATGTCGTCACCGGTGTTGCCGATGACGGTGATCTCCGCATCCGGGGCCGCCAGCCGCAGCCCGCGCAGGAAGCGGGCCCCGCCGATGCCGCCCGCCAGCGCCACGATCTTCATGCGCCCAGCCTAGGCGGCTGCGGAGGCGGTCCGGCCCGCAGGGCGGGGCGGTTTCGGGATGAGACGGCGGGGCACGCGATGTGCAAAGCTTTGCGGAACAACCCATTGCGTACGTCTGGAGAGGTCGTGGTGAACACCGAAGCCGTCCGACGTCTGCGTGAACCGGCCGCCTGGATTTTGGTCGCCGCCGCCGGACTGCAATTGCTCGCGGGCATCATCATGTTGTTCATCGGCGGGGGTGACGGCTTCAAGTACCGGGCGTACGCCGAGGCCGGCGACGGCTTCTTCACCCACGTGACGGTGGTGGCGCTGGCCGTCCTGGCGGTCGTGCTGACGACCTGGGGCCCGGCGCCCTCCCCGCAGGCCCGCACCATCACCATGGGCGCGCTGGGCGTGCTCGGCGGCGTCGCCCTCTTCGGCGTGATCGCGCTGCTGGGCTCGCTGTTCGTGGACTCCCATTACGCGGGCGCGGGCTCCAAGCTGGCCGTCTTCCTCTACTGCGCGGCCAAGCTCGCGGTCGTCGGCGCGGGCGGCTGGTTCGTCCTGACGGTGTTCCAGGGCATGCAGCCCGTCCGTCCCCAGGGCGTGGCGCAGGTGCCCCAGGGCTACCCCGACTTCGGCTACCAGCAGGGGCAGCAGGTCCCGCCCGGGCAGCCGGGGCAGCCTGGTCAGCCGCAGCCGTTCGCCCAGCCGTACCAGCAGCAGCCCTACCAGCAGCCGGGCTACCCGCAGCAGTACGGGCAGCCCCAGGGCTTCCAGCAGCAGGCGCCGGGGCAGCCCGGTGCGCCCGGCCAGCCGCCGGCCCAGCCGGGGCAGCCCCAGCCCGGCCAGGCGCAATTCGGGCAGGGGCAGTTCGGGCAGGCCCAGCCCGGCCAGCAGCCGTACGGCCAGAGCGGCGGCGCCCGGCAGCAGGACTCCGACAGCGACGAAGTCGGCGAGTGGACGCGCGCATACGGCGGCGGTTCGAGCCAAGAGGGCAAGCCGCCCGCTCAACCCGGCTATGGTTCCCAGCAGGGTTCGCAGCCGGGCGAGCAACGGTCCGATGAGGGCGGCGACTGGTACCGCGACAACCGCCCCTCACAGTGACCTACGGCGCGTTTATCTGATCTCCGTGCCAAAGCCGATCGCGGCGATACCCAAAAAACCCTCTTTGTCCCCTCGGAAACTGGTTCCGCTTGACGGACCGGGCGCTACACGCGTGTAATTTCGTGGGTGTAGTTCTATGCCTTCTCGGGGGATGGAGCTCGAGGGAAGGCAGTGACCAGGGGGGCTCCACGGGCTAGGAGGTGCGCTGTGAGCGAGGTGGTCATCCCGCTGGCGCACGGCACAGAGGGCGAAGAGTTGGGCTGGCAGGAGCGCGCACTGTGCGCGCAGACGGACCCGGAGGCATTTTTTCCGGAGAAGGGCGGCTCCACTCGCGAAGCCAAGAAGGTGTGCCGCGCATGCGAGGTCCGGGCCGAGTGCCTGGAGTACGCGCTGCAGCATGACGAACGTTTCGGTATTTGGGGGGGACTGTCGGAACGGGAGCGCCGCAAGCTGAAGCGACAGGCCGTCTGACGAAGACCCCTCCCCGGAACCCCGGAGCCGGGGACGGCCGAAGGCGGCGCCGCGCAATTCGCGGCGCCGCCGATCCGGGGAGATCTGGGACGCATCCGCTAGGGCGCGCGTACAGTTGTCAGCCGTGTCGGCCCCCGGCCGGCACGGCTGCTGACTGTCGACCCACAGATCGAGCGGACCCTTGTCGCCCACTGTCGATCGCCACATCGTCACGGCGGTCCTCGTCGCCCACGACGGCGCGCGCTGGCTCCCCGAGACGCTGAAGGCGCTGCTGACACAGACGCGGCCGGTGCAACGCCTCGTCGCCGTGGACACCGGGAGCCGCGACCGCGGCCCGGCCGTGCTGGCCGAGGTCGCCGGCACCGGCAACGTGCTGACCCTGCCCCGCGACACCGGTTACGGCCGCGCCGTCGCCGAGGCCCTGCGGCACCCCGCCGCGACCCTCGCCGTCCCCGACGACCGGCCCGGCGAGCCCCGCACCGAATGGGTGTGGCTGCTGCACGACGACTCCGCCCCCGCACCCGACGCGCTTGCGCTGCTGCTGCGCGCCGCCGACGCCGACCCCCGCGCCGCGGTGCTCGGCGTCAAGGCCCGCGACTGGTACGACCGCCGCATGCTGCTGGAGCTCGGCGTGTCCATGGACGGCGCGGGCCGCCGCGAGACCGGCCTGGACCGGCACGAACTGGACCAGGGGCAGCGCGACGGCGTCCGCGACGTGCTGGCCGTCGGCAGCGCCGGGATGCTGGTGCGCCGCGACGTGTGGGACCGGCTCGGCGGCTTCGACGCCGACTTCGGGCTGTTCCGCGACGACATCGACTTCTGCTGGCGCGTGCACGCCGCCGGGCACCGCGTCCTCGTCGTCAGCGACGCCGTCGTCTACCACGCGCAGGCCTCCCACAGGGGGCTGCGCGACATCGGCATGTTCGCCGAGTCCCGGCGCCGCCGCGACCGCCGCAACGCCCTCTACACCCTCCTGGCGAACGCGCCCCTGGGGGCCGCGGCGCGCATTCTCGTGCGCAACCTCCTCGTCGCCCTGGTGCGGGCGCTGTACCTGACGATCCTCAAACGGCCGCAGGACGCACGCGACGAGCTGGCGGCGCCGGCCGACGTGCTGCGCGCGCCGCGGCGGCTCCGCAGGGCGCGCAAGGCGCGGGCCGAAGGGCGCAGGCACGTCTACCGCAGCGTCCGACGCCTCATGCCCCGCCGTGTCGCGCTCCGCCGCCTCTACGAGCACGTCCTCAACCGCCTGTCCGGGCGCGACGACGAGGACGAGGCACCGGCCCCCGAGGGCCCCGGGCGCGTGCGGCGCGTGCTGACCCGCCCCGGCGTCATGCTCGTGCTCGCCCTCACCGCCGTGTCCCTGGCCGCGGAACGCTCACTGCTCACCGCCGGCGGGCGTCTCGGCGGGGGCGCGCTCGTGCCCGCCTCGGGGGGAGCCGGCGACCTGTGGGCGCAGTACGTGTCCGGCTGGCATCCCGTGGGGCTGGGCTCCGATGCAGGAAGCCCCCCGTACGTGGCGGTGCTGGCGGCGTTGTCCACGGTGCTGTTCGGCAAGCCCTGGCTGGCGATGGCCCTGCTTCTTCTGGCGAGCGTGCCGTTGGCGGGGCTGACGGCCTACCACGCCTCGCGCACCCTGATGACGCAGCTGCCGCGTATAGGCCGCAGGGCGCGCGGACGACGCGTGCCCGGTGCAGCCGTCCGGGTGTGGTTCGCCGCCTCCTACGCGCTGCTGCCATCGGCGACCGGGGCGGTCTCCAACGGACGGTTCGGCACGTCCGTCGTCATCGTGCTGCTGCCCCTCATCGCCGTCCAGGCCATGCGCCTCTACGGCCTGCCGCGGGGAGCGGTCGACGCGCGCCGCGCCGACCGCGCCGCCTGGGCGGTGGCGTTCCTGCTGACGGTCGCGATGGCGTTCGTACCGCTGACGTGGCTGCTGGCCCTGGCCGCCGGGGCGCTGTCGTGGGTGCTGCTCGGCGGCCCCCGCGTACGCACCCGCCTGGCCATCGCCCTGGGCGTGCCGCCGCTGCTGCTCCTGCCGTGGACGGTCGGCCTCCTGCTGCACCCGTCGCGGTTCCTGCTGGAGGCGGGCCTGCACAACGCGGCACGGCCCCTGCCGACCGCCCACGACCTGCTGACGCTGAACCCCGGCGGCCCGGGCGCCCCCGCCCGTTGGACCATGTACGGCCTCGTGGCGGTCGCGCTGTGCGCCCTCCTGCTGCGGGGGCGCCGCACCCTCGTCGCGGCGGGCTGGGCGCTGGGCATCTTCGGGCTGCTCACCGCGATCCTCGTCAGCGCCGTCACCGTCACCAAGGGAGCCGACCATGCGCCCGCCTGGCCCGGCGTGGCGCTGACCTTCGCCGCCGCCGGAATCCTGCTCGCGGCCACGGTCGCCGTGCGGCGCGCCGCGGAGGTCTTCGGCGGCCACCTCGTCGCCACCGCCGTCGGCGGCCTCATCGGGGTCGCCGCCGTGGCGACACCCCTCCTCGCCGCAGGGCACTGGGTTCTGCAGGGCGCCGAGGGGCCCGTCGGCCGCGTCCCCCGCACGGTTCCGCTGTTCGTCGACGCCCCGACGGGCCCGCGCACTCTGGTGCTGCACCGTGAACGCGACGGGCGCGTCTCCTACACCGTCCTGCGCGGCACCGAGCCGAGCCTGGGCGAGAACGAGACGCCCGGCCCCGACCACCTGCGGGACGTGGTGGCCGCACTGGCCGCGGGACGTGTGGGCGACGGCTCCAAGCTGACCCGCATGGGCATCCAGTACGTCCTGGTGCCGCGCCCCGCCCGCGACGCCCTCACGCCGGTCCTGGACGCCAACCCCGAGCTGACCCGCCTCAACCGCACCGGCGCCTACGGGGTCTGGCGGCTGCAGCCGCCGGCCGGCCGCCTGATGCTCCTGGACGGCCGGAACGTCACCCCGCTGCCCGCCGGGCGCACCGACGCCCACGTCCGCATCCCCCCGGGCAACGGCACCCGGACCCTCCTGCTGGCCGAACCCGCCGACGGCGGCTGGCGCGCCACCCTCGACGGACGCGACCTCAAGGGCAAGACCGTGGACGGCTGGGCGCAGGGCTACGACATCCCCGCCTCCGGCGGGACGTTCGACCTCTCCCGCAGCATGACGCTGCGCCACACCTGGGTCGCCCTCCAGGCCGTCGCCGTCCTGGTGGTGGCCGCTCTCGCCCTCCCCGGCACCCCCGAGGCGCCCGCCCCCGTGTACCGCCGCCGCCCCCGCCGCCCCGTCTCCGCGGACCCCGACACCACCCCCGCAGACGACCGCTCAGAGAAAGACCGCGCCGCCACCCCGGACGGCGAGACCACCAACGAGCCCTACCCCCTCGCCCCCAAGGGCCCGTCCTCCCAGACACCCCCGTACGGGCTTCCCACGCCCACAAGCCCCCCGGGACACCACACTGAGACCACAACACCCAACCCCGCCCACCAGCCGCAGACGGCCGCACCCGACGAACACCCGACACGCGACGATGAGCCCCGCACGGACACGGCCGCCACGCAGGCCCTCCCCTCACATCACGCGACCGCCCCAGCCGACCCGACCTCCCCGCAGGTCACCGGCCCGCATGACGAGGTGACCGCGGGGCGCGGCGGGGTCTTTGCCCGCGCCGCCAAGGCGGCCTCGTTCGCTGAGCGTTTCCCTCTCCGCAGGACCTTCGCCCGGCGTGCCGAAGGCGCCTCGCCCGGAAAGGCGGGCGCCGGTGAGCGGCGTGCGGATGTTGCGGAGGAGCGGCGGTGAGTGTGGCCTCGGTTCTGGTGACCGCCGGGCGCGGCAGGGTGTTCGCCCGTGCTGCCAAGACGTTCTCGTTCTGCGAGCACTTTTCCCTTCGCAGGACCTTCGCCTGGCGTGCCGCAGATGCTTCCGCCGGGAGGGCGGGTGCCGGTGAGCGGGGTGCGGATGTGGCGGAGGAGCGGCGGTGAACATGGACAGGGTTCTGCGGTTCCTCGGGTTCCGGTACGCGACGGCCGTGCTCGTGGCGCTGGCGCTGGTGGCCCTGTACGGGCTGGCGTCGCTGTCGCGGCCCGAAGGGACGGCCGGGGCGGCCAAGGCGGTCTCCGCGCCCGTCACGTCCGCCGTGGCGGTGTGCCCGGCCGGGGAGAGCGGCCGGTTGAGCCTTCTGTCGGCGTCCCGTACCCGGTCGGCCGGGCGCGTGGACGTGGTGGAGACGCAGGACGGCAGCGCGGTCGTCTCGTCGCAGTCGCCCGGGGCGTTCTGGATGAAGGACGGCCTCAAGAGCGACCAGAAGTCGTACACGGTGCGGGCCTCGGGGGCGCTGGCGCCCGGGCTCGAGGCGGAGCGCACCACGCATTGGCCGCGGGGCGCCGACCGCGGCCTGGCGGGCATGCGATGCGCACGGCCCGGCACGGACCTGTGGTTCGTGGGGCCGGGCCCCGTGGCAGCCGAACGCATCGAGCTGTACCTCACCAACGTGGACGCCCAGCCCGCCTCCGTGGACGTCACCGCGCTGTCCGGGGAAGGGCCGCTCGACACCACCGACGGCAGGGGCGTCCCCGTCGAGCCCTACAGCACCAAGGTCGTGCGCATAGGCGACCCGGGGGACGGGCTGGGGGACGTGGTCGCCTCGGCCCGGGACCTCTCCCTGCGGGTGCGCGCCGCCACCGGGCGGGTCGCGGCGGCCGTGCGGGTGCGGATCGACAAGGGCAAGGGCATCGAGTGGCTCCCGCAGGCGCAGCAGCCCGCCACGTCGCTGGTCGTGCCGGGGGTGCCCGGCGGGAGTGGGCGCAGGCAGCTTCTGGTGGCCGTTCCAGGGGAGGAGGACGCCCGCATACGGGTGCGAGTGGTCACCGCCAAGGGATCGTTCGCCCCCCAGGGGCAGGACGTGCTCGACGCCCCCGCCGAGACGGTCACGGCCCTGGACCTCGACCGCGCTCTGTCGGGGAAGGCCGCCGCCGTACGGCTGGAGTCCGACAAGCCCATCGTCGCCGGGTTCGCGGCCGAGCGCGGCGCCGACGTGGCCTATGGGGCGGCGGTGGCACCCCTGGGTGCGGACGGCGGTGTGGTGGCCGAGAACCGGTTCGACGCCTCGCTGATCCTCACCGCCCCCGGCGCCGCGGCCACCGTGCGCGTCACCCCCGTCGGTCCGGCGGGCCCCGGCAGCGCGCGGGAGGTGAAGGTTCCGGCCGGAGGGACAGCCGAGGCGAAGCTCACCGCGCCCAAGGGCGCCGAGGACGGGTTCGGGGTGCTGCTCGCGCCGAGCTCGGGTTCCGGCCCCGTCTACGCGGCCCGGGTCCTCGCCACGGGCAAGAAGGACGACGCCCTGCTCACCGTCCTGCCGGTCGAGCCCGCCTGGACGACCATGCGGATGCCCCCCGCCGCGGACTCCCAGCGCGCCCTGATCCCCTAGGCCGGACCTGGAAAAGACCGGTCAGTCGTCGGGGGAGTCGTAGCTGGGGTCCACCGACTCGGGGGAGAGCCCGAGGAGGTCGGCCACCTCCTCGACGAGGGCGTCCCGGACGATCTGCGCCAGCTCGCGTTCGCCGCTGCCCCGGGCCTCCACGGGCCGCCGGAACACCACGATGCGCACGGGGCGCCCCGCCGCGCCGGGGCGGGTCTGGGCGAGCGGCACCGGGCCGTCGAACCACGGTTCGAGCTCGGGGACCTCTTCGACGGCGAACTCCACCCGGGCCAGTTCGCGCCCCCAGCGCTGCCCGAGACGGCGCACCTCGTCGGCGACGAGGTCGTCGAAGCGTTCGGCGCGGGTACGGGACAGGGGCGCCTGAGGGGGCGCCAGAGGGCCGCGGAGGCCGCGACCGTGCCGGTCGCGGCGCCGTACGCCTGCCACACGGGATCGCACGTCACCAAGACTACCCCTCAGCCCGCGACGCCCTCCCGCCCTGTGCGAGCAGGGCCGCACGCCCCCGGCGGCGGCCCTCCGGAGGGGCCGCGGACGCGACCGCGGGATATCGGGCGCTTCATGTACCTCTGCTGCGAATGCAGTGGTTAGAGTTACTGAGCGTGGCACACAGACCCACGTGGCCGATGGTGCGGGGACCCGCCTGGTCGCGGCTGGGGATGACCTTCCAGCTGCTCATGTTGTTCCGGGGCCTGTTGCTGGCGATGGCGCTGGTGCTCATGCCCGCCTCCCGCCTGGACCCGGGGTTCGCGCTCGCCGTGGCCGCGCTGGCCGCCGAAACCGCGCTCGCGGCGGCCGCCTGGCGCACCGTCCTGCCCTGGCTGCGGCGCCGGCCCGTGCTGTGCTGCCTGGACGGCCTTCCGGCGTACTGGGTGCTCGCCGAGGGCGGCGTCTACGGGGAGTTCTTCCCGCTGACCGTCATGACCTCGGGCATCGCGGGCGTGCTGTACCCGTGGCGGCGGGCCCTTCCGGTGTGCGCCGTGCAGGTCGTGCTGTGCCTGCTGGCCATGGCGTCCGAGCCCGCGCACGGGACGGGCACGCTGCTCGGCCTGCCCGCCTTCTACCCGCTGACCGCCTGCGCCGGGGCCATGCTGCGCCGCCTGCTCGCCCAGTACGCGGCGGCCGAGGAGGAGAGGCGCCGCATCGAGACGGCGGTGGCCGCGGCGGCCGAGCGCACCCGGCTGGCCCGGGAGATGCACGACTCGCTCGCCAAGACCCTGCAGGGCATGGTCATGTCGGCGGCGGCGCTGCCGGTGTGGATCCGCAAGTCCCCCGACCGCGCCGAACGCGACGCCCGCCACCTGGTGTCCGCGCTGGAGACCGCCACGCGCGAGGCCCGCGGGCTGATCGCCGACCTGCGGGAGGAGGCGTACGGGCTGCCGCTGCCGCTGGCCGTGCGGCGGGTCGCCGTGGAGTGGAGCCGCTCCAGCCGGGTCGCCGCGCGCACCGACCTGGCCGAGGCGGCCGGGGCGATGGACGCCCCCACCGTGGTGCGCCACGAGGTCGTCGCGGTGCTCAAGGAGGCCCTCACCAACGTCGAACGGCACGCCTGCGCCGACCGCGTGGAGGTGCGGCTGCGGTGCGCCGCCGGACGCCTGGAGCTGACGGTGCGCGACGACGGGGCGGGCTTCGCGCCCCCGCCCGACGGCGCCGTGCACCTGCTGGCGCGCGAAGGGCACTACGGGCTCGTCGGCATGGCCGAGCGCGCCCGCCGGGTCGGCGGCGCGCTCACCGTGGACTCCGCCCCCGGCGAGGGGACCACCGTCACGATGACGCTTCCCTGGCCGTACGGCTCCGCCGACCCCGACGCCTGGACGTCCTGGACGGCGGCGGACGACCTCGCCGTGGCCGCGGGGCCCTCGCCCGTTCGGGAGCGGCAGTGAGCGGTGCAGGCGTCCGCCGTGTACGCGCACTGGTGGTGGACGACAACCCCGTCGTGCGGGCCGGGCTCGTCGCCCTGCTGGAGGCGGGGGACGTGCACGTCGTCGGCGAGGCCGTGGACGGGGACCACGCGCTGGAGGAGGCCAGGCGGCTGCGTCCCGACATCGTCCTGCTGGACGTGCGCATGCCCGGCGTCGACGGGCTGGCCGCCGTCGCCCCGCTCAGCGCCCTGGCCAAGGTGCTCATGCTGTCCTACGACACCGACACGGAGGTGATCGGCACGGCGATCCGCGACGGCGCGTCCGGCTACCTGGTGCACGGCTCGTTCGCCGCGGAGGAGCTGGTGGCCGCGGTCCACGACACGGTCGCGGGACGGGCCAGCCCGCTGTCCCCGGCGGCGAGCAAGGCCGTGGTGGAGGCGCTGCGCCGCGCGACCGGCGGCGCGGCTGCCGAACCGGCCCCCGACCGGCACGCGCTGGGCCTGTCGCCGCGCGAGGCCCAGGTCATGGAGCTGATCGCACGCGGCCACGCCAACCGGGAGATCGCCCTGGCGCTGGTCGTGTCGGAGAACACCGTCAAGAACCACGTCAACCGGATCTTCGCGAAGATGGGCGTGCGGACCCGGGGAGCGGCCATCGCGCGCTGGCTCGGCACCGCCGGTTCGCCGCCGTCCGCGCACCGCTGACCGCCGCCGCGGTGTGATGCTCATCGCACCGGCCGGTGCACGGAATGTAGTTGTTCTCGCGTAATTAGGCCGGTAGTGGCGACACGTACCCCCGGGTGGTGGCGGAGTCGGCGGGAGCGGGGTACGGTCGGCCATCGTGAGCCCCGTCCGCATCTGCTCCCGCACCGCCTGCAAGGCGCCCGCAGTTTTCACGCTCACGTACGTCTACCGCGACTCCACCGCGGTCCTGGGGCCGCTCGCGACGTACGCGGAGCCGCACTGCTACGACCTGTGCGCAGAGCACTCCGAGCGGCTCACCGCCCCCATGGGCTGGGAACTGGTACGGCTCCCGGTGGAGGAGCAGACCGAGCCCAGCGCCGACGACCTGGAGGCCCTGGCCGACGCCGTGCGCGAGGCCGCCAAGCCCGTGCCGGGAACGCGACACGAACCTGTCGGGCAGGGTACCGAGATCGGCCGCCGGGGGCATCTGCGGGTGCTGCGTTCCGAACCCTCCGAGCCCCGCCAGAAGACGGGGCAGGACTGACCCCCGTCCCTGTCGTGCCGCCCCCGGGTGTGTCGTTCGTCCTGGTCGGCGGCTGATCGGCGCGTTCCGGGTATGCGGCGGGGCGAGCGCCGGGGGGCGGTGCGGTCCCGCCCGGTAGGCTCGTGGCCTGGCGCCGAAAGCCAGGGATCGTCCCCCCGCAGGGGCGAGCACAGCGATTCGGACAGGGAGCAGGAGTGGGCGATCTCGACAAGATCTTCAAGGCGTACGACATCCGGGGCGTCGTACCGGAGGAGCTCGACGCCGAGACCGCCGAGGCGGTGGGGGCGGCCTTCGTGCGGGTGACGGGCGCCGACGCCGTGGTCACCGCGCACGACATGCGGGCCTCCTCGGTGCCGCTCGCCGAGGCGTTCGCGCGCGGCGCCACCGCCCAGGGCGCCGACGTCATCGAGGCGGGGCTGGGCTCGACCGACATGCTCTACTACGCCAGCGGCAGCCTCGACCTGCCCGGCGCGATGTTCACCGCCAGCCACAACCCCGCCAAGTACAACGGGCTGAAGCTGTGCCGGGCGGGCGCCAAGCCGGTCGGCCGCGACACCGGGCTCACCGAGATCCGCGAACTGGTCGAGAAGGGCGTCCCCGCCTATGACGGGCCGCGCGGCACCGTCTCCTCGCGCGACCTGCTCAAGGGGTACGCCGAGCACCTGAAGACGCTGGTGGACCTGTCGGGCGTCCGGCCGCTCAAGGTCGTGGTGGACGCGGGCAACGGCATGGGCGGGCACACCGTCCCGGTGGTGTTCGAGGGCCTGCCGTTCGAGCTGGTGCCGCTGTACTTCGAGCTGGACGGCACGTTCCCCAACCACGAGGCCAACCCCATCGAGCCGGAGAACCTGCGCGACCTGCAGGCCAAGGTCCGCCAGACCGGCGCCGACATCGGGCTGGCCTTCGACGGCGACGCCGACCGGTGCTTCGCGGTGGACGAGCGCGGCGAGATCGTCTCGCCGTCGGCGATCACCGCGCTGGTGGCCGTGCGGGAGCTGGCCAAGCACCCCGGCGCGTCCATCGTGCACAACCTGATCACCTCCAGGGCCGTGCCGGAGATCGTCGCCGAGCACGGCGGCACCCCGGTGCGCACCCGGGTCGGCCACTCGTTCATCAAGCAGACGATGGCCGAGACCGGCGCGGTGTTCGGCGGGGAGCACTCGGCGCACTACTACTTCCGCGATTTCTGGTTCGCCGACTCGGGGATGCTGGCCGCGCTGCACGTGCTGGCCGCCCTCGGCCGGTCGGACCGGACGCTGTCGCAGCTGCTGGCCGAGTACGGCCGCTACCCGTCGTCCGGCGAGATCAACAGCGAGGTGGCCGACCAGGCCGCGGCCACCGCCCGGGTCCGCGCGGCGTTCGAGGGGCGGCCCGGCGTCACCATCGACGAGCTGGACGGCCTCACCGTCGGCACCGGCGACTGGTGGTTCAACCTGCGGCCGTCCAACACCGAGCCGCTGCTGCGCCTGAACGCCGAGGCGTCCGACGAGCGGACCATGGCCGAGATCCGCGACGAGGTGCTGGCGATCGTGAGGGGGAACTGACCGTGAAGCTCGACGACTGGCTGCTGGAGATCCTGGCCTGCCCCAACTGCAAGGGCCCGCTGCGTCCCGACGAGAAGGCCGCCGAACTGGTGTGCGGCGGCGACTGCGGCTACGCCTACCCGGTCCGCGACGACATCCCGGTGCTGCTGGTGGACGAGGCCCGCGCCCCCGCGTCCTGACCGCGCGCGACCCCGCCGTACGCGACCGGCCGCGACAGCGCCCGCGACTGCGGATGATCTCGGGGCTTTTGCCCGGAACGCCAGGGCGGGCGTGCGCGTCCGGAATGGTGGCGGCCGCGGCGAGGCCCGGACGCCGGTACACGGTGGGACGGCGCCCCCCGGGGCGCCGCGGAGTCGAGCGGAGACCAGATGAGCGACCCGGACGGGGCGGACCGGCTGGAGGATCCGTCCGCGATCGAGGCCGCCGATCCGGGCGGGATGCTGCGGCAGGTCGCCTCGTCGGCGGCGCAGATCCGGGAGGCGCGGCGGCTGGCCGTCGAGGCGGGCGCGGCGCGGCTGGCCGAGGAGGGGCGCCCGCGCGCGGTGGTGGTCGCCGGCATGGGCGGCTCGGGCATCTCCGGGGACGTGCTGGCCGCGGTGTGCGGCACCGGCTGCCCGGTCCCGGTGGTGACGGTGCGCGGCTACCGGCTGCCCGGCTGGGTGGGCGCCGCGGACCTGGTGATCGCGGTGTCGTGCTCGGGCGGCACGGAGGAGACCCTCGCCGTCGCGGCCGAGGCGGCGCGGCGCGGCTGCCGGCTGATGTTCGTGGGCGCCGCCGGTTCGCCGCTGGCCGACCTGGCCGAGCGGACGCGGGCGCTGTTCGTGCCGGTGCGGTCGGTGGGGCAGCCCCGGGCGACGCTGTGGGGTTTGACCGTCCCGCTGCTGGTGGCGGCGCGGGAGCTGGGCCTGGCGGACGTGCCGGACGCGCTGCTGGAGGCGACGGCCGGACGTCTGGAGGACGTGGCGCACCGGTGCCGTCCCGCCAGTGAGCCGTTCGTCAACCCGGCCAAGCGGGCGGCGCTCGACCTCATGGGCGACATCCCGCTGGTGTGGGGCACGTCCCCCCTCGCGGGCACCGCCGCCTACCGGCTGTGCTGCCAGCTCAACGAGAACGCCAAGTACCCGGGCGTGTACGGGGAGCTGCCGGAGACCGACCACAACCAGGTGATGGCGTTCGACGGGTACTTCGCCCGCCGCTCCGCCGACCCCGGCGACTTCTTCCGCGACCGCGCCGAGGAGGCCGAGCACGGCATCCACCTGGTGCTGCTGCGCGACGCGGACGAGCATCCGCAGGTGCGCAAGCGCCGCGAGGCGTCGGCCGAGCTGGCCGCGGCGCGGGGGGTGCCGGTCACCGAGCTGGCCGCCGAGGGCGTCCATCCGCTGGAGCGGATCGCGACGCTGATCGCGCTGGCCGACTACGTCACGGTTTACTTGGCTATCGCGCTGGGCGTCGACCCCACGCCCGTGCCGGCCATCCAAGATCTCAAAGCGAGGATTGTGGAATGAGAGCTGTGCGGTCCGCGACCCCGGCCAGGACGGGAGGTGCCCGGTGAGCGCGGAGGGCGGAACCAAGGCGATCATCGCCGCGCTGGGCGCCAACCTCGGCATCGCGGCCTCCAAGTTCGTGGCGTTCGTGTTCACCGGCTCGTCGTCGATGCTGGCCGAGTCGATCCACTCGGTGGCCGACTCGGGCAACCAGGGCCTGCTGCTGCTGGGCCGCAAGCGCTCCCAGCGCGCCCGCACGCCCCAGCACCCGTTCGGATACGGGCGCGAACGCTTCTTCTACGCGTTCGTGGTGGCCGTGGTGCTGTTCACGGTCGGTGCGGCGTTCTCGCTGTACGAGGGCGTCCACAAGATCAGCGACCCGCACGAGGTGGAGTCGCCGGGCTGGGCGTTCGGCGTGCTGCTCGTGGCGATCGCCATGGAGTCCTTCTCCTTCCGCACCGCGATCAAGGAGTCCAACGAGCTGCGCGGCGGCAAGTCGTGGGTGCAGTTCGTCCGGCACGCCAAGGCCCCCGAGCTGCCGGTGGTGCTGCTGGAGGACCTCGGCGCCCTGGTCGGCCTGGTCCTGGCGCTGTTCGGCGTGACGATGGCCGTCGTGACCGGCAACGGCGTGTGGGACGGCGTCGGCACCGTCTGCATCGGCGTGCTGCTCGGCATCATCGCGATCATCCTGGCCGTCGAGACCAAGAGCCTGCTGATCGGCGAGGGCGCCGGCCCCGAGGTGGAGCAGCGGATCATCGACGCGATGGAGTCGGTGGACGAGGTGGACCACGTCATGCACATCCGCACGGAGTACCTCGGTCCGGAGGAGATGCTGATCGCCGCCAAGATCGCCGTGCACCACGACGACACGGCCGCCGAGGTGGCCCGCGGCATCGACGCGGCGGAGGCGAAGATCCGCGCGGAGTTCCCGCACGCCCGCCTGATCTACCTGGAACCCGCCCTGGACGAGCCGTCGCGCGGGCAGGACCGGTCCTCCGCGCAGGCGGCCGGGACGGAGAGCGCCGCCTCCACTTGAGGCGCCGCCGGCGAGTCCTCGATCCGGCTGAGATTCGACGATTCGGCGGAGACTCGGCTGAGACGGCCCGCTTGCGTCCCCGCGGACGCGGCGGGCCGTCGCGTGTGCGCGGTCTTGTCGGCCGTGCTCGTCGGCTGTCCATGTCGGCCGCTGTCCATGTCGGCCGCTGTCCATGTCGGCCGTCGTCCGACGGGGCGGCCTCCCTCGCCGGCTCGGCCGAGGCCGCGCCGGTCCACCCCAGCCCAGGCATGACCGGCCGCGCCTCCGCAGAGACGCGCCGCGGCCGAACCGGCAAGGGCGCCTTCCCATGCGTCCGCCCGGACCCCTGAACCGGACGGTTCGGTGTGACCCGCGGCGGCCGCCGAACCCCCTGCGCCGGCGGTCCGCCGCCCGCGGTCACGGTTACGACAGTACGGTCCGCCCCGTCCCGCGCACGTCGTCCCAGAGGAGGGAACCGGGGTCGTCCTCCAGAGGGATCCGGCCGGTCGGCATAACACCGCACGGTGAGGTGCGCCGCGCCGGGCAACGGCCAGTATGGAGAACGTGACCAGTGACCACCGACCGCCGAACGCACCGCCGACCCGCATCGGCCCGACGCTCGCCCACCACGCGTGGCGGCTGTCCGGACGCGTCGTGGCGGGACTGGGGCAGCTGCTGCTGTGGGTCCTGACCGGCATCGGCAGCCTGCTGCGTCCGCTGGCCGCCCGCATCGGCGCCAAGCTGTACGGAACCGCGCGCCGCACCCCGCCCGGACCGCCCGGAGGCCAGGGGGCGCGGGACGGCGGCACCCGCGTCATGGCGCCGGGCGACGCCACCGCCCCGCTGCCCCGCTGGATCAACGCGTGGACCGAGTTCAGCCAGGCGTGGTACTTCGCCCCGCTCACCGGCCTGGCCCTCACCGTCGCGGCGCTGGCCGAGCTGGCGCCGCGCTCCGACTCGCCGATCAGCGTGGCCGCCGGGTTCGCGGTCGCCGCGACGCTGCCGCTGGGCTGGCGCGAGGAGTTCCTGCGGCCGGTGGCGGCGATGGTCCTCGGGGCGTACGCCGCCGGGCTGCTCACCGGTCAGACGCTGCTGGTCACCACGGCGTTCGCCGCGCTCTACACGCTGTACACGCTGGGCCGCCGCCTGCCCCGGCAGTCCACCGGCGTGCTGGCGGCCGGCAGCGTGGTCACCGTCGCCGTCGTGTACCTGGCCACCGACACCCTGGACCGCATCCCGTGGCCCGCCGCCGTGCTCGTCGTGCTGGCCGCCATCGGCCTCGGCGACGCCCGGCGCACCCTGGAGACCGCCGGACGCACCCAGGCGGAGGCGGACGAGCGCACCAGCCAGACCCTCACCCGGCTCACCGCCGTGCAGCGCGAGCAGGCGGTGATGCGCGAGCGGGCCCGCATCGCCCGCGAGCTGCACGACGTGGTCGCCCACTCGGTCTCCATGATCGCCGTGCAGGCCGAGACCGCGCCGTACACGATGCGGGAGCTGTCCCCCGAGGCCCGCGAGGGCTACGCCGAGATCGCCCGCACCGCCCGGGAGGCGCTGGTGGAGATGCGCCGCCTGCTCAGCGTGCTGCGCGCCGACGCCGGCGCCGAGCCCGAGTCGGCGCCGCAGCCGCGCCTGGAGGAGCTGCCCGGCCTGATCGAGCAGCACCGCGGCGCCGGGGGCAAGGTCGATCTGAGCATCCGCGGGGAGCCGCGCATGCTGTCCACGACGGTCGAGCTGTCGGCGTACCGGATCGTCCAGGAGGCCCTCACCAACGCGCGCCGCCACGCGCCCGGCGCCGAGGTCAAGGTGGAACTGACCTATCTGCCCGACAGGCTCTCCGTCCGGGTGGTCGACGACGGCGGCTCGGCGCCCACCATGGTGCTGAACCGGGACGGATCGCCGGCCCGTACCGCGGTACTGGATCCCGAGACCGCCGGGGCCGGTGCGTCCGGGGCCACCCGACTGGAGGGGGCGCCCGCGGCCGAACCGGGCGGCGGACACGGTCTCGTCGGCATGCGGGAACGTGCGACCATGCTGGGCGGGAGGTTCTCCGCCGGGCCCGCCGAGCACGGCGGCTTCGTGGTGGAGGCCGAACTGCCGGTCTCCTCGTCGGATGGGGGACGCGGCCCGGGTTGAGCGAGAGGGGCGGCTGATGCGGGACGGCGGGAGGCGCGGCGGACCGGGCGGGACGCGTCCGTGATCGCCGCCGGCACCCCGGGGAGGTCGCATTGATCAGAGTGCTGATCGTCGACGACCAGACGATCGTGCGCGCCGGGTTCGCCGCGCTGCTGGCCGCCCAGCCCGACATCGAGGTGGTCGGGGAGGCCGGCGACGGCCGCGAGGCGGTGCGGCTGGCCGGGCTGCACCGGCCCGACGTGGTGGTCATGGACATCCGGATGCCCGGCATGGACGGCATCGAGGCCACCCGCCGCATCCTGGAGCGTCCCGGCGCCGACAACGTGCGGGTGCTGGTGCTGACCACCTTCGACGTCGACGAGTACGTCTACGAGGCGCTGGCGGTGGGCGCGAGCGGCTTCCTGCTCAAGGACGCCACCGCCGACGAGCTGGTGTCGGCGGTGCGGGTGGTGGCGCGCGGCGACTCGCTGCTGGCCCCGCAGGTGACCGGGCGGCTGATCCGCGAGTTCACCCGCCAGCGCCGCAGCCGCCCGCGGGCCCCGGCCGAGCTGTCCACGCTCACCGCCCGGGAGACCGAGGTGCTGACGTTGATCGCGGGCGGCCTGTCCAACAGCGAGATCGCCGAACGGCTGGTCGTCAGCGAGCACACCGTCAAGACGCACGTGGCGCGCGTGTTCACCAAGCTGGGCGTGCGCGACCGCGCCCAGGCGGTCATGCTCGCCTACGAGTCCGGCGTCGTCGTCCCCGGCGAGAACGACCTGCGCCGCTCCTGACCCCCGCGCGCGGCGGCGCGTCCGGCGGCCGCACCGGGGGGCGAACGTGCCGGCGGGGGCGTCAGCGGCGGCGCTGGAGGAGGCGCAGCGCCTTCTCCTTCTCGAAGTCGAGGGCGCGGGTCGGCGGCGCCGACAGGCGGCCGATGCGTTCGCCCAGCTCGCGGACGCGCGCCTGCACCTCCGGCTCGGCCAGCACGCGCAGCCCGAAGGCCAGCTCGGCCGGGCCGATGTCGTAGCGCTTCTCCAGTTCGAGGGCGAGCGCCACGGCCCGCAGCTCGGCCTCGCCGAACTGCCGGTGGCCGCCGCCGCGCCGCCCGTCCCGGCCCGGCGCGGTGCCGGCCGGTGCGCCGGGCCGGCGGGGCGCGGAGTCGCGGGTGGCGGGCAGCAGGCCGAGACTCTCCCGGTAGCGCAGCATCCGGGGGGACGTGCCGAGCCGCCGGGCGGCCTCCGTGATACGCATGGCCTCGATTCTGACAAATCAGTGTCAGGAAGTCGCCCTCGGCCGTGCCCGCAGGCCGCGGCCGCGCCTAGACTCGCGACCAGACCGGACCGACGCCCCGTGATCGACCGTCCGCGCCCGCTCCCGCCGGCGGTGAGCCGGGCCCGAGGCGGCGCCCGGTCATCCGATGCCGCGGACCGGGTTCCCGAGTCACCGAAGGAGCTACGAAAGCATGGACTACAAGGTCGCCGATCTGTCGCTGGCCGAGTTCGGGCGCAAGGAGATCCGGCTCGCCGAGCACGAGATGCCCGGCCTGATGGCGGTGCGCAAGGAGTACGCCGCCGCCAAGCCGCTGCGCGGCGCCAAGATCATGGGCTCCCTGCACATGACGATCCAGACCGCCGTGCTCATCGAGACGCTCGTCGAGCTCGGGGCCGACGTCCGCTGGGTGAGCTGCAACATCTTCTCCACCCAGGACCACGCCGCGGCCGCCGTCGTGGTGGGCCCGGACGGCACCGTCGACGACCCCAAGGGCGTGCCGGTGTTCGCCTGGAAGGGCGAGACCCTGCAGGAGTACTGGTGGTGCACCGAGCAGGCGCTGCAGTGGCCCGACGGCACCGGCCCCAACATGATCCTGGACGACGGCGGCGACGCCACCCTGCTGGTGCACAAGGGCGCCGAGTACGAGAAGGCGGGCGCCGTGCCGACCGCGTCCGAGGACGACCCCGAGGAGTGGGCCGTCATCCTCGACACGCTGCGCCGCACCATCGCCGAGAAGCCGGGCCGCTGGACCGCCACCGCCGAGGGCATCAAGGGCGTCACCGAGGAGACCACCACGGGCGTGCACCGCCTGTACGAGATGGCCAAGAACGGCACCCTGCTGTTCCCGGCCATCAACGTCAACGACTCGGTCACCAAGTCCAAGTTCGACAACAAGTACGGCTGCCGGCACAGCGTGGTGGACGGCCTCAACCGCGCCACCGACGTGCTCATCGGCGGCAAGGTCGCGGTCGTGTGCGGCTACGGCGACGTCGGCAAGGGCTGCGCCGAGGCGCTGCGCGGCCAGGGCGCCCGCGTGATCGTCACCGAGATCGACCCGATCTGCGCGCTGCAGGCCGCCATGGACGGCTACCAGGTCACCGTCCTGGAGGACGTGGTCGAGACCGCCGACATCTTCGTCACCGCCACCGGCAACCGGGACATCATCCGCGCCGAGCACATGCAGCGGATGAAGCACCAGGCGATCGTGTCCAACATCGGGCACTTCGACAACGAGATCGACATGGCCGGGCTGGCCCGCATCCCCGGCATCGAGAAGATCGAGATCAAGCCGCAGGTGCACGAGTGGCGCTTCCCGGACGGCCACTCGATCATCGTGCTGGCCGAGGGCCGCCTGATGAACCTGGGCTGCGCCACCGGCCACCCGTCGTTCGTGATGTCCAACTCGTTCACCAACCAGGTCATCGCGCAGATCGAGCTGTTCACCAAGACCGACGACTACCCGGTCGGCGTCTACACGCTGCCCAAGCACCTGGACGAGAAGGTCGCCCGCCTGCACCTGGACGCGCTCGGCGTCAAGCTCACCAAGCTGACCAAGGAGCAGGCCGAGTACATCGGCGTCGACGTCGAGGGCCCCTACAAGGCCGACCACTACCGGTACTGAGCGGCCCGGCCGGGGGCGGACGCCTTCCGCCCCCGGCCCCGTCCCGCGGCCACGCAGACGTCCGGCGCCGTCCCCTGCGCCATGGCTCCGGCCCTGTACGCCGGGGCGCACGTACGCGGCGGCGCCGGACGCGAGCCGAAAGCGGGCTCGGCCAGCGCACGCCCCGCAATGGCCGGGCGCGCCCGCTGCACGGCGTGGTCCGGCGGCGGTCGCGCGCGTCAGGAGCGGCCCGCCGGACGCGCGTCGCCTGCGTCTGAGCACGGCCACCCGGCGGCCGCGCGTGCGGCTGCGGCGGGTGGCGCGCCGCCGACGACGGCCCGCGGCCCGGATGCGGCGCGCGCGGGACGCGAGGCATGTGAAGATCGTTCTGGTTGTGCGGCTGCGGGTGGGCTGACGGAAGGTGGCCGGATGAGCGACATCGCCGACGGGTCGCTGGCGTACGAGGGCGTCAAACGGATCGAGTGGGCCGACCGGGCGATGCCCGTGCTGCGGCAGATCCGCGAGCGGTTCGCCGCCGAACGGCCGCTGGCGGGGCTGCGGATCGCCGCGTGCATGCACGTCACCACCGAGACGGCCGGGCTCATCCGCACCCTGCAGGCGGGCGGCGCGAGCGTGGCGCTGGCGGCGTCCAACCCGCTGTCCACCCAGGACGACACCGCCGCCGCCCTGGTGCACGAGTACGGGGCGGAGGTGTTCGCCCGCGCCGGCACGGACCGCGAGGGCTACTACCGGCACATCCACCAGGCCCTGGAGACCGGCCCCGACCTGGTGCTGGACGACGGCTGCGACCTCGTCAACACCCTGCACACCGACCGCACCGACCTGATCGGCACCGTCCGCGCCGGGTGCGAGCAGACCACCACCGGCGTGATCCGCCTGCACCAGATGGCCCTGGAGGGCGCGCTGCGCTTCCCCGTGGTGGCGGTCAACGACACCGACACCAAGCACATGTTCGACAACCGGTACGGCACCGGACAGTCCACGCTGGACGGCATCGTCCGGGCGACGAACACGCTGCTGGCGGGCAAGACCGTGGTGATCGCCGGGTTCGGCTACTGCGGGCGCGGCCTGGCCGAGCGGGCCCGCGGGCTGGGCGCGCGCGTGGTGGTCACCGAGATCGACCCGGTCAAGGCGCTGGACGCGGCGCTGCAGGGCTTCTCGGTGCAGCCGATGGCGCGGGCCGCCGAGCACGGCGACGTGTTCATCACCGCGACCGGCAACCGCGACGTGGTGGCCGCCGAGCACCTGGCGGTCATGAAGGACGGCGCGATCCTGGCGAACTCCGGCCACTTCGACGTCGAGATCGACGTGCGGGCGCTGCAGGACCTGGCGGTCGAGGTGCACCGGGTCCGCCCGCAGGCCGACGAGTACGTGCTGGCCGACGGGCGCCGCCTGATCCTGCTGGCCGAGGGGCGCCTGGTGAACCTGGCGGCCGCGGAGGGGCATCCCGCCGCCGTCATGGACATGTCGTTCGCCGACCAGGCGCTGACCTGCGCGTGGCTGGCCACCGCGCACGCCGCCCTGGAACCGGCGGTGCACCAGGTGCCCAAGGAGATCGACACCGAGGTGGCGCGGCTGAAGCTGGCGTCCATGGCGATCGAGATCGACACGCTGACCGCCGAGCAGGAGGAGTACCTGCACTCCTGGCGCCTGGGCTCCTGAGCGGCCGGTAGCGTTTCGGACGTGCCGCGCGGAACCTACCTGCACGTCGAGGACGAGGTCGAGGAGCGCTTCCAGTGCGCCCCCGGGCCGGGCGGCTGGCGGTACGTCGGCGAACGCTCCGACGGCCGCCGCACCGACGTGGTCGTGGACGCGCGGTGGCGGCAGATCCGGGTCGAGGTGGTGACCCCCGACTGGTGGATCCGCGGCGGCGTCACCGGCCACCGGGTGGCCTGGGTGCGCGGCGCCCGGGGCGGCGAGGCGGCCGAACACGACGCCCGCGCCTACGGATTCCTGGGGGAGTCGCCGGGGTTCCTCGTGGCGGTCGCGCGGTCGCTGCGCCTGGCCGAGGGAGAGCAGGCCGATGTCGCGCTCGTCCGGCTCGCAGGCCCCGCCCTGTCGGCGCTGACGGTGGCGCAGCGCTGGCGGCTCGCCGAGGTCACCGCCTACGAGACCGACACCGAGCCGCTGCCCGTCGCGCGGTACCGGATCGCCGACCTGGCCACGGGCGAGACCGACGAGATCCACGTCGCCGGGGACGTGGTCGTCGCGGCGCCCGGCGTCGAGCTGACCGACCTGGACTCCCCGCCCCACCTGGGCGGGCTCGGCCCGTGAGGCCGCCTGCCGGCCGGCCCGACTGAAATTTCACCTCCCGCGCGTCGAAAACGACTGAAAACCGCCCAGCCACCTGCGCGAACACTCTTGCGGGGCGGAGTCTGCCCAGGTCGGCGCCGCCATTGTCAAATCCGGCGCCGACGGTCATGGTGTCGGCAACGCGAGCGCTCGCGACCGTCCCGACAACCCCCCAACCCCCTGCCGCGCCGGGCGAACCCGCCCCCGCCCGGGGCCCGGCGCGTGCCGTCGACGAACGGTCAGGAGTAGCCCCCCATGGTCATCCCCCGAAGGTCCCCGCGGCCGCGCGTGCTCGGCGCGGTGCTCGCCGCGCTGGCCCTCGTCCTCCTCGCCCTGCCGACCGCCGCCGGCGCGTCCGCCCCCGCACCCGGCGGCCCCGCCTCCGACCGGTACCTGGTCACCGGGGCGCGCACCGCCGAGCAGCGCACCCAGGTCGCCCGCACCGGCGCGGCCATCGACACCGTCCGGCCGGACGGAACGCTGGAGGTCAGCGCCCTTCCGGCGGAGATCGCCGCCGTCCGGCGGCTCGGCCTGCGGGCCACCGCGCTGACCACGCCCGAGCCCGGCCCGAGCGCCGCCGCCACCTCCTACCACACCTACGCCGAGACGCTGGCGGAGATCGACGCGGTGGTGGCCGCCCACCCGCAGATCGCGCGCAAGTTCGTGGCCGGACGCTCCTACCAGGGCCGCGACATCGTCGGCGTGAAGATCAGCGACAACGTGGGCACGGACGAGAACGAGCCCGAGGTGCTCTACATCGCCAACATCCACGCCCGCGAACGGCTGACCAACGAGCAGGCGCTGTACTTCATCGGCATCCTGACCGGCGAGTACGGCTCCAACAGCCGGATCACCGAGCTGGTGGACTCCCGGGAGATCTGGATCATCCCGATCACCAACCCGGACGGCCAGGTCTACGACATGACCAGCGACACCTCCGCCGGCCGCGGCTGGCGCAAGAACCGCCAGCCCAACCCGACCGCGACCGGCACCGACCTGAACCGCAACTTCGCCTACCGGTGGGGCTGCTGCGGCGGCTCGTCCTCCAACGGCGCCAGCGAGACCTACCGCGGCACCGCGGCCGA
This sequence comes from Actinomadura keratinilytica, assembly GCF_039539665.1. Classification (NCBI taxonomy): domain Bacteria; kingdom Bacillati; phylum Actinomycetota; class Actinomycetes; order Streptosporangiales; family Thermomonosporaceae; genus Actinomadura; species Actinomadura keratinilytica. The sequence continues at coordinate 31,154 of NZ_BAABDO010000004.1, read as the reverse complement.
GTCGGCCCCCGAGACCAAGGTGATCGCCGACTTCGTCCGCAGCCGCCGGGTGGGCGGCGTCCAGCAGATCAAGATCTTCCTGGACATCCACTCCTACGGCGGGCTGGTGCTGTGGCCGTTCGGCTACACCTACGCCGACACCGTGACGGGCGCCATGTCGGCGGACGAGGCGGCCACCCACCGCACCATCGGCCGCCAGCTGGCCGCCTCCAACGGCTACACACCGCAGCAGTCCAGCGACCTGTACATCACCGACGGCAGCTCGGACGATTGGACGTGGGGCGACCAGCGCATCTTCTCGTTCACCTTCGAGCTGGCGGGCGGCAGCTTCTACCCGTCCCCGGCCAACATCGAGACGCTGACGCAACGCAACCGCGACGCCCTGCTGACGCTCGCCGAGTACGCCGACTGCCCGTACCGCGCCATCGGCAAGCAGGCCCAGTACTGCGGCGCGTGACGCTCACGGTGCGGGCCGCGGCGCCCCGCCCGGCCCGCCCCGTCCCCCGCCGTGCGGCAGACGCGAACGACCACGAGCCCACAGCGTCCCAGCGGCGGTGTCTGCCGGACGCCGCAGGGGCGCTTACGGCGTGCTCGGGGGAGTCGTGGGCGGGCCACCGGCCGGAGGGGTGCCGGGCACAGGGGCCCACGACGGTGTCTGCGGGGCCTGCGCCGGAGGCGCCTGCGTGGGGCCGCCCGCCGGAGGCGCCTGCGGCACGCCTGCCGGAACCGCCTGGGGAGTACCCGCCGTCGCAGGGCCCTGCGGAGCGCCGTAGGCGGCGCCCTGAGTGGCGTTCTGCCGGTGCAGCACGTCTACATAGGGCCCGGAGCCGTAATCGTGCGGAGGAAGGAACTGAGGCTGCCCCGGCCTCGGCGCGCTGAACGCGGGCGGCTGAGGCGGCCCCTGCGGGACGGCCGCGGCCGGAGGCGGCCCGGCCACCGCCATCGCCGGCTCCCCGGGCCACGCCGCGGCGGGAACGGCCATGCGCAGGCGGCGGGCGCGGCGCTGGGCGAGCCGCCACTCGTCGCGGCGGCGGCGTTCGGCCAGCACCGCCGACAGGACGATCTCGGGCCGCACCCCCGCCGGAGGGGGCGGGCTCACCACGGCGAACACCTGCTCGGTGATGCGCTCGCCGAGCGCGTCCCGCACCTCCGGCAGCAGCTCCCAGAACCGGGCCAGGTACTGGCGCGCCGCCAGCGCCAGCCCGTCCGGCAGCAGCGACAGCTCCAGCCGCTGCGCCCACCCGGCCAGCTGCGGCGGCATCACCGCGACCGGCCCGAACACCGGCCCGTGCGGCACCCGCTCCTGGATGACGATCGTCCCGGCGAACAGGTCCCCCAGACGCTTGCCGCGCCGGTTGCCCAGCGAGGTCAGCAGCGCGGGGGCGGCCGCCAGCGACCACAGCTCCACCGTCGCGGCCAGCCCCCGCACCAGCGTCTGCCGGAACCGCACCGGACCGCCGTCGTCGGCCACCACGCGCAGGCCCAGCGCCAGCTTCCCGAGCGTGCGGCCGCGGGAGAGCGTCTCGCACACGCACGGATAGCCCACCAGCACCGCCACCATCGTCGCGATGCTCAGCCCGATGGTCCACGCCTCGTCGGCGACCAGCGAGGTCATGCTCACCAGGGTCAGGCCGAGGTTGAGCAGCGTCATCTGGAGGGCCAGGTCCAGCAGGAACGCGCAGCCCCGGCTGGCCAGCCGCGCCACCCGGATGTCGAGCGCGACGGCCTCACCGGTGACGAGTTCGGCCATGTCCGGTCCTCCAGGGCGGGGGCAGGGACCCCCATTCTGCCCGTTCCGCACGGGTGGCCGGGCAGGCGTTAGTCTCGCCGGGTGGACGTCGATGCCTACATGGCCGCCCATAACGACGAGTGGCGCCGCCTGGAGCAGCTCATCAACAAGAGCCGCAAGCTGACCGGGGCGGAGGTGGACGAACTGGTCGAGCTGTACCAGCGCACCGCCACCCACCTGTCCGTGGTGCGCTCCAGCGCGCCCGATCCGATGCTGGTCGGCCGGCTGTCGTCGCTGGTGGCGCGGGCACGGGCCACCGTGGGCGGGGCGCAGGCGCCGCTGTGGCGCGACGTCGGGAACTTCGCCACCCGCTCGTTCCCCGCCGTCGCCTACCGGCTCAAGTGGTGGTGGCTCGGCAACGCCCTGCTGGGCAACCTGCTGGCCCTGGTCCTCGGGGTGTGGGTGGCGCGCAACCCGGAGGTGCAGACGGCGATCGCGACACCGTACGAGATCCGCGAGCTGGTCGAGCACGACTTCGCCAACTACTACGTCGAGCACTCGGCGGCCTCGTTCGCCTTCCAGGTGTGGATGAACAACGCCTGGGTCTCGGCGGTCGCGCTGATCTTCGGCATCCTGCTGGGCATCCCCACCCTGTACGTGCTGCTGGTCAACCAGCTGAATCTCGGCGTCACGGGCGGGCTGATGTTCGCCCACGGCAAGGGGGACGTCTTCTTCGGCCTGATCCTGCCGCACGGCCTGCTGGAGCTGACCGCCGTCTACCTGGCGTGCGCCGCCGGCCTCAAGATCGGCTGGACGGTCATCGATCCGGGGCCGCGGCGGCGCGGCCAGGCCCTGGCCGAGGAGGGCCGCGCGTGCGTCGCGGTCGCCATCGGCCTGGTCGGGGTGCTGCTGGTGTCCGGGCTCATCGAGGGCTTCGTGACGGGCTGGGTGCACATCACCTGGCTGCGCGTCGGCATCGGCGTCGTCGCGGAGGCCGCCTTCCTGGCCTACGTCGTCGTCCTGGGCCGCCGCGCCGTCCGCCAGGGCGCCACCGGCGACGCCGACCTGACCCCCGACACCGCCCCCGTCTCCGGCTGATCACGGCAGCGAGGAGGGGACGGGGCTCAAAGGCGGCCGGCGGCCTTGAGGGCCAGGTAGGCGTCGGCCAGCGCGGGGGCGATCTCGGCGGGCGGGGCGTCGACGACCTCGACGCCGTAGCCGCGCAGCTCGGCGGTCAGGCGGCGGCGTTCGGCGCGGGCGCGCTCGGCCGCCGCGGCGTCGTAGACGGCGGCCAGGTCGCCGCGGGCGGCGGCCATCTCGTCGACGCGCGGATCGGCGACGGCGGCCACCATGACCAGGTGGCGGGCGGTGAGCCGGGGCAGCAGCGGCAGCAGCCCCTCCTCGATCGCGGCCGCGTTCAGCTCGGTGAGCAGCACCACCAGGCAGCGCTGCCGCACCCGCGACATCAGGGTGGACACCATCCCGGCCGCGTCGGACTCGATCAGCTCCGGCTCCAGCGGAGCCAGCGCGCGCACCATCGCCGGGAGCAGGTCGGTACGGGACGCGCCCTCCACGCGGGCCCGCACGCGCCGGTCGTAGGCGAGCAGGTCGACGCGGTCGCCCGCGCGGGAGGCCAGCGCCCCCAGCAGCAGCGCGGCGTCCATCGAGCAGTCCAGGCGCGGGATGTCGCCGACGCGCCCGGCGGAGGTGCGGCCGGTGTCGAGCACCAGGTAGATGCGGCGGTCGCGTTCGGGCCGCCAGGTGCGCACGACCACGTCGCGGCGGCGCGCGGTGGCCCGCCAGTCGATGGAGCGCACGTCGTCGCCGTCCACGTACTCGCGCAGCGAGTCGAACTCGGTGCCCTGCCCGCGGATCAGCGCCACCTGCTGGCCGGTCAGCTCGCGCAGCTTGGCCAGCTTGCCGGGCAGGTGGCGGCGGGACGGGAACGCGGGCAGCACCCGCACCGTCCACGGGGCGCGCCGCGACAGCTGCCGGGCGGCGAGCCCGAGCGGGCCGGACGAGCGGATCGTCACCGTCACCGCCTGCCGGTCGCCGCGCCGGGTCGGCACCAGCGTGGTCTCGACGCGGCGGCGCTCGCCCGCGGGCACGTCCAGCCGCACCGTGCGGGGCCCGGCGGCCGCGCTCGGCGGCCACACGTCGCGCAGCACGCCTCGCACGCGGCGGCGGCCGGTGTTCTCCACGATCAGCGACACCCGCGCGGTTCCGCCGAGGCGGACGCTGGTGTCGCCCTCCCGGTGCAGGCGCAGCGCCCGCACGTTGCCGGCGAGGGCCAGGTCGAGCGCCACCCCGGCCGCCAGCACACCCCACAGGGCCGCCAGCGTCCACCAGCTCGGCAGGAGGATCGGCACGACCGCGCCGAGCAGCGCCAGCAGCCCCAGCCGTCCGGTCAGCGCCATGCCGTGCTCCCCGCCCGCCTGCCAGACGTGCCCTTCATCGCCTGCCTCCTCAGCGGGGGGCCGGGACGTGGGCGAGGATGCCGTCCAGCACGCCGTCGGCGGTGGCGCCCTCGAGCTCGGCCTCGGGACGGAGCTGGACGCGGTGGCGCAGCGTGGGGCGGGCCAGCGCCTTCACGTCGTCGGGCGTGACGTAGTCGCGGCCCGACAGCCACGCCCAGGCGCGCGAGGTTGCCAGCAGCGCGGTCGCCCCCCGGGGGGAGACGCCCAGTTGCAGGGACGGCGACTGGCGGGTGGCGCGGCACAGGTCGACGACGTACGCGGCGACCTTGGGGTCCAGGCGCACCGCGCCCACGGCGGCGCGCCCAGCGGCCAGGTCGGACGCCCCCGCGACGGCCTGCACCCGCGACAGGTCCCGGGGGTCGAACCCGGCCGCGTGCCGCTCCAGCATCGCGATCTCCTCGTCGCGGGACGGCACCGGCACGGTCAGCTTCAGCAGGAACCGGTCGAGCTGGGCCTCCGGCAGCGGGTAGGTGCCCTCGTACTCGATCGGGTTCTGGGTGGCGCACACCACGAACGGGTCGGGCAGCGCGCGCGCCGCGCCCTCCACCGACACCTGCCGCTCCTCCATCGCCTCCAGCAGCGACGCCTGCGTCTTGGGCGGCGTGCGGTTGATCTCGTCGGCGAGCAGCAGGTTGGTGAACACCGGGCCCTCGCGGAACTCGAACTCCGCGGTCCGGTTGTCGTAGATCAGCGAGCCGGTCACGTCGCCGGGCATCAGGTCGGGGGTGAACTGGACGCGCTTGAAGTCCAGGTCCAGGGCGTGCGCGAGGGTCTTGACCAGCAGCGTCTTGGCGGTGCCGGGCACGCCCTCCAGCAGCACGTGGCCGCGGCACAGCAGCGCGATGACCAGGCCGGTGACCACCGAGTCCTGGCCGACGACCGTCTTGGCCACCTCGCCGCGCAGCGCGGTCAGGGCCTGCCGGACCTGCTGGGCCTGCTCGGCGTCGACGCCGGGGGCGCCGCCCTCGGCGAGCGGGACGGGGTGGTTCACGATTGCCGTACCTGCCTTTCCAGGTCGTCGAGGACGTCGGACAGCCACACCAGTCCGGCGTCGTCCGCAGGTTCAGGACCGTACAGGGCCGCGCCGATCGTCGCCTCGTCGTAGAGCAGGCGGCCGTCCGGGCCGGTGCTGAACGTTCCGGCCTGGGCGGCGCCGGGGGGCGCCCCCGCCCCGGCCGCGCGCACCCTCTGGGCGACCGCGGCGACGATCTCCTGGGCGGCGTTCGGGTCCTGCGCGGCGCTGCGCGGCAGGCCCAGCAGGGGGACGAGCCGGTCGCGGGCCCCCGCGCGCAGGGCGTCGGCGGCCCGGTCGCGGGCGTGATGCGCGCGGTAGAGGCGGGCGCGGCCCTCTACGGTCTCGGCCGAACGCACCACCACCGGCAGCGCCTCGGCCACCACCGGCCCCAGTCTGCGCGCCCTCCACAAGGCCACGGCGACCACGGCCAGCACCAGTTGCAGGAAGAACAGCTTCACTCCGAACGGCACCAGGTCGCCCGGTGTCCGGTCGCCGCTGGCGCTGCCCGGGTCCGGAAGGTCGGGGATGAGCCACACGACCGAGGCGCGCGCCCCGGCCAGGTTCATCGCCAGCGCCGCGTTGCCCTCATCGTCCAGGTACTCGTTGGTGAACGGACGGGACGACCCCAGCACCGTCACCGTACGGGCGCCGTCGAGCCGCACCTGCACGAGCCTGGGGAGGCCCTCGACGCGGTAGCAGGCCGTGGCGCCGGGCGGCGCCTCGTAGGTGTCGGACTGGCCGAACTCCACGCTCCCGGCCAGTGCGGCCGCCTGGAGGGTGCAGCCGGGGTCGCCGGTGTCCTCGAAGCTGCTGCTGGCCATTCGCACCCCGGGGGCCAGCCCGGTGAGGACCCTGCGGGACGGCGCCACCAGCAGCAGGTCGCCGGGGATGCGCCGCAGCCGCTCGATGTCGGCCTCGGTGAGCCGTTCCGAACGGGTGATGACGGTGACGGACGCCGCGGTGGCCCGCTCCGCGGCGTCGTCGGCGCTGCGCGACACCGCCACGGGCGTGCCCCGCTGCCGCAAGATCTCGGCGAGCGCGCGCGAGCCGCCCGGGCTCGCCGACTGCGGGTCGAGGTTCTGCCACGAGGTCTCGGGACGCAGCGCCGCCAGGATCACCGCGACCGCGACGAGGGCCGACACGACCGCGAGCACGCCGCGCGAGGCCCGCCAGCGCCGCCTGGCGACCTGCCCGGCGGTCGGCTCCGCGCCTTCCCCGGCGGACGGCGCGCCGGCGGTCTCCGGGGCGCCGGGGGTGAGCGTCGACGTCATCGGCCGTCACCCCCGTGCGACGCGCCGCTCCCGCCGCCCGGGCCGACCTCGCCGCCCGGGCCCGGGGCGCCCGCGGCCAGGTCCGGGATCCCGGACCCGCCGGGCCGCCCGGCGGCCGCGCCGTCGTCGTCCAGCGGGCGCGGTCTGGTGGCCTGCACCCGTTCGTCCAACTCGCGCAGGCGGGCGTAGCCCTCGGGGGTGCCGGGACGGCCGCCGTACCAGACGTCCTCGAAGATCCGCACGCCCGCCCGCAGGTCCGCCGCCACGTCCGGCAGCGCCCGGCCCGCCTCGGCCGCCAGCTCCTCGGCGGTGCGGCCCGGGCGCGGCCCGAGCACCGCCCGCTCCTCCAGGTCGCGGGCGATGGCCCGCAGCCGCTCGCGGATCGCCTCGGCCCAGCGTCCGGCCGCGGCGTGCTCCTCGGCGTTCCGGCGGTGGCTGCGCGGCGTGGACGGCGTGCCGTCCAGCAGGGCCCGGCGGGTGCCCCGGGTGTTGCGGCGGCCCCACATCAGCCACACGACCAGGCCGATCACCGCCGCCACGATGATCGCGATGATGATCCAGGAGAGCCAGCCGCCGCTGCCGGGCGCGTTCGGGTTCGCCGACCGGTCGGTCAGCTCGCGCAGCCAGTCGCCGATCCGGTGCAGCAGCCGCTCCAGCCACGACGGCTGGTCGCGGTGGTAGACCGGCTTGTCCAGCTCGCGGCGGGCCAGGTCGCGGGCCGGGTCCCGGCCGATCGGATCGGCGGCGAGGGCGGTGAGCACGGCAGTGATCATGTCGATGTCCAGGTCTGCGGCTGCTGCTGCGGCACCGGCTGCTGCCGCGGCGCGGGCGGCGGCTGCGGCGCGGGCGGCTGCGGGCGGGCGGTGAGCGTCGTGGGCCGCCACAGCTCGAAGAAGCCGTCGTCGGCCGCCTCGGGCCCGTCGGGCGCGTCCCCGGTCGGCGCGCCGCCGCCGGCGGCGGGCGCGGGATGCGTGCGGGTCCGCAGCTCCAGGTCGAAGCCCTCCCGGCGCATCCGCCGGTCAACGTACAGCAGGGCGATGACGCCGGCGTCGAACGGCAGCACCACCGACCAGCTCACGATGCGTCCCAGCGTGTCGACGGCCAGCGCGCCGACCGACGCCCCGCTGCCCTCGTCGCCGAACACCGCCAGCTGCACGACCAGGAACGGCGCGCGCAGCGCGAACATGCCCATGAACACGGTGATCAGCAGGGCGAGCAGCAGCGTCCCGCAGGTGCGCCACCAGCGCCCGCGCGACAGCGTGCGGGCCCGGCGCAGCGCGCCGGCGACGCTCCGGCGCTCCATCACCACCGCGGGCACGGCCGGCACGAGCAGCACGTACACCCACACCATCGCGGCCAGCCCGAGCGGCACGCCGAACACGCCGGCGACGATGATCGCCTCGACCGGCCCCTCGGCGGCGATCAGCAGGAGCAGCGGCGCGTTCGGCAGCACCAGCGCCGCCAGCGACCCCGTCATGATCAGCGCGGCGACGGCCGCGAGCCGCCCCATCCGGGGCCGCGCGTCCCGCCACGCCTGGCGCGGCGAGGTCGGCAGCCCCAGCAGTCCGCGTCCGATCAGCGGCGCCAGCAGCCCGGCCACCAGCAGGATCCCGTACGCCGACAGCACCAGCGCGATCGCGCCCAGGATGAACTGGGTGCCGATCGAGCGGATCAGGATGTCCGGCGTGATCTCCTCGCTGGCCTCGGGGCCGATGAAGTAGTACGCCAGCAGCGACCCCAGCACCTGGATGACGGTCGAGACGCCAACGGACAGGCCCAGAGTCGCCCTTGGGTGCCGCCGAATGTACGCGATGGCCGCGTCCAGCATTTCCGAGATCGACAGCGGCCGGAACGGAATGTCGCCCCCGAGCAGGTCCGCGTCCGCCAGGGAGATCCGCACGGGGGCGGGCTCGGCCCCTGGGCGCGCGGCGTCCGACGCGGGCGCGGCTTCAGGGGCGCGGGCGGGGCCGGTGGGGGGCGCGGGGTCGACCGGGGGCGGGAAGGCGGCGTCGGGCGGGGGTGTGGGGGCAGCGGGGGACGCAGGCGTGCCGTCTCGGTCGCCCGAAGCGTCCCAGCCGTTCGGTCCCGGCATCTCCAGCTCCCCGTGCCCGGTGTCGTGTGACCGTTTCGTGAGGCCCGCTCCCATGACGGCCCGTCTGGCCATCCTGTCACGGCCGAGGTCCTGCGATTGCCTCCTCTTGACGGTCCGCCGCACGATTGATTCGTTCGTCCGATTCAAGTCGGACCGCGGGTTGGTAGGCGAAACGGTGTCTAGAATTCGTTCCTTTAGACGCGGCCGGGTGCACGCAACCTCATCGCCGGTCGGGAGGAGTCATGGCTGAGGCAAACGCAGGTAACCTTGCCTGCCAAAGCATTTCTCTCCCTGGCGAGGTGGGGCCGGGCCATCGTCCGGGGCACGACGGGGGCGTCGATGACGTGCGCGACGCGCTTGCCTGTTCCCACCAGACCCCGAGTTTGTAGCGATGAGGGCCATGAGAGGACGTGTACTGGTCGTCGACGACGACCTCGCTCTCGCCGAGATGCTCGGCATCGTGCTGAGGGGCGAGGGGTTCGAGCCATCCTTCGTCCACGACGGCGACAAGGCGCTTGAGGCGTTCCGGGAGACCCGGCCCGACCTCGTGCTGCTCGACCTGATGCTGCCCGGCGCCGACGGCATCGACGTGTGCCGCCAGATCCGCGCCGAGTCCGGCGTCCCGATCGTCATGCTGACCGCCAAGAGCGACACCGTCGACGTGGTGCTCGGCTTGGAGTCCGGCGCCGACGACTACATCGTCAAGCCGTTCAAGCCCAAGGAGCTGGTCGCGCGGGTGCGCGCCCGGCTGCGCCGCACCGACGAGCCCGCCCCCGAGACGCTGCAGATCGGCGACATCACCATCGACGTGGCGGGGCACTCGGTCAAACGCGGCGACCGCGCCATCCCGCTCACCCCCCTGGAGTTCGACCTGCTGGTCGCGCTGGCCCGCAAGCCGCGCCAGGTCTTCACCCGCGAGGTGCTGCTGGAGCAGGTGTGGGGCTACCGGCACGCGGCCGACACCCGCCTGGTCAACGTGCACGTCCAACGGCTGCGCGCCAAGATCGAAAAAGACCCGGAGCGGCCGGAGATCGTCGTGACGGTGCGCGGCGTCGGCTACAAGGCCGGTCCCGCCTGAACCGCTCCCCGTGACGGCGAGAACGGCGACCCCATGAACGCTCCCCCCGTGACGCCCGAGGCCCCGGCGCCCCCCAGGGCCCGCAACCGCCGCCACACCGCGATGGCGCACGCCCCGCGGGCGGCGCGGCGTACCGCCGGGGGTGTGCCGCGGTGATGCGCGCGGCCAGGCGAGTCGCACGGCGCGGGCTGCGGGCGTCCCGGCGGGTCCTGCGCCGTGCGGTCGGACGTGCCTACACCCGCTGGCGCCGTTCCATCCAGATCCGGGTGGTCACGTCCACGCTGCTGATCTCGGCGGTCGTGGTGGCGATCCTGGGGGCGTTCCTGCAGCAGCAGATCTCGGCCGCCCTGATGGAAGGCAAGATCAAGGCGGCCATGCTCCAGCTCGACGAGGGCCTCGGCATGGTGCAGCGCGACCTGGGCGGTCCCGCCGCCGACGACACCGGGCGGCTGGGGAGCGTCGTCAACGCCCTCAAGGCCCGCAGCGGGCCGTCCGGGCTGTACGAGATCTACATCCGCGACGCCAAGAACCCCTACTACGACGGCTACGCCACCAACGAGCTGCGCCAGGAGAGCGTCCCCCAGCGGCTGCGCGAGGAGCTGCGCCGCGGCCCGGCCGGGGCGCGCGACTACACCTTCGGCAGGCTGTCCTATATCGGCCGCGACCGCGAACCCGGTCTCATCGTCGGCGGCAAGACCGGCCAGTTCGAGCTGTACTACCTGTTCCCGCTCACCCAGGAGGAGCGCACCCTCGCCCGGGTGACCTGGTCGCTGCTGGCCGTGGGCGCGGTGCTGGTGCTGCTGCTGGCCGCCATCGCCTCGCTCGTCACGCGGCAGGTCGTCATCCCGGTGCGGCTCGCGGCCCAGGGGGCGCAGCGGCTGGCCGCCGGACGGCTCGAAGAGCGCATGCGGGTGCGCGGCGAGGACGACCTGGCGCGCCTGGCCACCTCGTTCAACGAGATGGCCGCCAACCTGCAGGAGAAGATCAACGAGTTGGAGCACCTGTCGCAGGTGCAGCGGCAGTTCGTCTCGGACGTCTCGCACGAGCTGCGCACCCCGCTGACCACCATCCGCATCGCCGCCGACATGCTCTACGAGTACCGCGACACCTTCTCCGACCCGGCCGTCGGACGCTCCGCCGAGCTGCTGCAGAGCCAGCTGGAGCGGTTCGAGGCGCTGCTGGCCGACCTGCTGGAGATCAGCCGCCACGACGCGGGCGCCGCCACCCTGGACGCCGAGTCGGTCGACATGCGCGACGTGGTGCTGCGCGCCGTCGGCGACGTCCAGCACCTGGCCGAACGCAAGGGCAGCAAGGTCGTCCTGCAGCTGCCCGGCGAGCCGTGCATGGCCGAGGTGGACCGCCGCCGCGTCGAACGCATCCTGCGCAACCTGCTCGTCAACGCCGTCGAGCACGGCGAGGGCGAGGACATCATCGTGTCCTGCGCCGCCGACCGCGACGCGGTCGCGGTGGCGGTGCGCGACCACGGCGTGGGGCTGAAACCGGGCGAGAGCCAGATGGTGTTCGACCGCTTCTGGCGGGCCGACCCCGCCCGCGCCCGCACCACCGGCGGCACCGGGCTCGGCCTGTCGATCGCGAGGGAGGACGCCCAGCTGCACGGCGGCTGGCTGCAGGCGTGGGGGGAACCCGGCAAGGGCTCGCAGTTCCGGCTGTCGCTGCCGCGCGTGGCGGGCGCCGAGCTGCGCGGCTCCCCGCTGCCCCTCGTCCCCCCGGGAGTGCGCGACGGCCGGGCCGTCTACGCCGAACTGGAGGCGGGGGAGTGAGCGCGCGGCCTCGGGGGTCGTTCCGGGTGAGGCGGCCGCGACGCGCGCTGGCGGCCGCCTTGTCGCTGCTGATGGTCGCCGGCTGCGCCTCCGTGCCCACCGGGGGGCGGGTCGTGTCGGGTCGGCCGGTCGACCGGTCCGACCGCGTCGACGACCCGTACGTGCGGCTCGTCCCGGTGGGGCCCCGCGCGGAATGGGGCCCGGCGGAGATCGTGTCGGGGTTCCTGGCCGCCTCGGCGAGCTTCGACGACGACCAGAAGGTGGCGCGCGAGTACGTCTCCCCGGCCACCGGCTGGCGGCCCGGCCTGCGCCCCGCCGTCACCGTCTTCCAGAACCGCGACCAGCCCATCGTCGTCAAGGAGAGCGCCGCGCAGGCCACCGTCCGGCTGGAGGGCGACCAGCTCGGCACCATCGGCTCGGACGGCCAGTACACCGCCGACCCCAAGCACGTCGAGGTCACCTTCGAGCTGGGCAAGAACCAGCAGGGGCTGTGGCGCATCACCGAGCTGCCCACCGAGGTGCGCGGCGGGCTGCTGCTCACCAAGGCCGACGTCGACCGCGCCTTCCGCACCGCCAACCTGTACTTCTTCGGGCCGGACGGGCGCACCCTCGTGCCCAACTCCATCTTCCTGCCGCTGGCCGACCGCAAGGACCTGCCCACCCGGCTCGTCCAGGCCCTGCTCGTCGGCCCCACCTCGTGGCTGGCGCCCGCCGTCCGCAGCGCCTTCCCGGCCGGCACGCGGCTGCGCGGCGCGATCAGGATCAGCAAGGACGTCGCGACCGTCGACCTGACCCGGCAGGCCCGCTCCGGCAGCCCCGAACGCATGTCCGCCCAGCTCGCCTGGACGCTGCGGCAGCTGTCGGAGGTCAAGCAGTTCAAGCTGCAGATCGAGGGCGAGACGGTCACCCCCGAGGGCGTCGGCGCCACCCAGTCCGTCCGCGCGTGGGCGGCCAACGCACCCGACGGCGAGTCGTCGGAGGAGCGTTCCGACCCGCAGAGCGCCTACCTCATCGGCGCCGCGGGCCATCTGAGCCAGCTCGCCGGTGACCTGCCGCAGCCCATCGTCACCGGGGCGGCCGGCCGCCTCGTCCGCCCCGCCGTCACCCCCGACTACCAGGAGGTCGCGGGGCTCAGCCCCGACTCCGGCCAGGTGCTGGCCGGGACCCTGGTCGCCGGGTCCACCGACATCCGCCCCCTGCTGACCCGCAGCGACCCCGACGCCCGCTTCACCGCCCCCTCCTTCGACCGCAACGGCGTGCTCTGGACGGTCGAGACCACCAAGGACCGCTCCACGCTGTGGATCCGGCGCCGCGGCCAGGCCCCCGTGCGCGCGGCCCACTGGGGCCTGGGCGGCCGCCAGGTCCTGGCCCTGCGCGTGGCCCGCGACGGCGTCCGCGTGGCCGCCATCGTGAAGATGGACCGCCGCGCCCAGCTCCACATAGGCCGCATCGTCCGCCGCTCCGACGGCGGCGTCGAGGTCGGCTCGTTCCTGCCGGTCAGCTCCGAGCTGCAGGACGCCATCGACCTGTCCTGGCGCGACTACAACACCCTGGCCGTCCTCGGACGCGCCAAATCCGACTCCCAGCCGCTGCCCTACCTCGTCCCGGTGAGCGGCGGCGCCATCAGCTCCCTCGGGGTCGGCGCCCTGGGCATGCCCCAGACGATCGCCGCCGCCCCCAAGTCCCCGGTGCTCATCGGCACCCGCTCGTCCCACGAGACCCGCGTCTGCCGCCAGCGCTCCTACCGCGACCAGTTCAGCGAATGGGTCTGCGCCATCCCCGGCAGCGACCCCACCTACGCCCAGTGACCCGCCAAGATCACTTCTTTCGCGAAGTCATCCACAATCTCGCCGCCCCCTGGTGAAGCCGGCGCCCCGCCCGGCATCGTCGAGTCATGCGCCTCCTCGACGACCTGCTCGACCTCGTCCTCACGGAACTGTGCGCCGGCTGCGGCGTCGCCGCCGGCCTGCTGTGCCGGCGCTGCGCGGCCCGGCTGGGCACCCCCGCCCGCCGCGTGACGCGGCCGACGTCCCTGCCGCCCGGCCTGCCGTGCCCGTGGACGGCCGCGGCCTACGAGGGCCCCGTCCGCTCGATGCTGGTCGCCCACAAGGAGCGCGGCAGAACGGCGCTCGCCCGCCCCCTGGGCGCCGCGCTGGCCCGCGCCGTCCAGGCCGCCCTGTCCGAGCCGGGCGGCCCGAGGGATCCCCCCACGGCCATCGTCCCCGTGCCGTCGGCCCGATCGGCCGTCCGGCGGCGCGGTCACGACCCCACCCGCCGCATGACCGACGCGGCCGTCCGCGCACTGCGCACCCCGGGGCTCGTCCGCCTGGACGCCCTGCGCCACCGCCGGACGGTGGCCGACCAGACCGGGCTCACCGCCGCCGAACGCGCCGCCAACCTCCAGGGCGCCCTCGAACCCGAACGCCCGCTCCCCGGCCACCGGGTCGTCCTCGTGGACGACGTCGTCACCACCGGCGCCACCCTGGCCGAGGCCGCCCGCGCCCTCACCGAAGCAGGCGCCACCGTCACCGTCATCGCCACCCTGGCCGCCACCCCCCGCCGAACCCCGCCCTGACCGCCGCCTCCCGACCACCCCCACGACACCGGACCAGTCCAGGCACCGCAGGCGGACCAGCTCGCGGACAGCCCGCACCAGAGGCACCCGCACCACACATCCCTCCGAGCCCCAGCACCAATGTCCACCCCGAGGTGAGCAACAGCAGACGCCCCCCCGAGCGAACGACGCCGGACGCCCCTGCCAGAGCCTGCTTCGAAGGCAGGCCGGCCAGTCGTTGATGACCGCGATGTGGAGGGCGGCCTCTAGACAGCAGCAGCCCCCGGGCGGGGCGCCGTGTGGGTGATCCGCAAGCGGTGCCGCTCCACGCGCGGCCAGGTGACGCCCGCACTCGCCCCCAGCCGCAGCGGCCCGAGGCATGCGCCCCGACTTCAACGGCAGGCGCCCCTGGCCCGATGACCCGCAACGGCGCAGGGGTCCGGGCGGACGGTGAGCACCCCCTGCGCGACGGCCTATCCGGGGCTCGTGAGACGCAGGGGAGGTGAGATTCTTCCTAATTCGGGTTGAACCGGTTGGTAGTTGCCGAGCGTAACCAGGAAGTGGATCCGGTTCGCCGTCGGCGACCGGATCGTCCGGGTCGATCAGGTCACGTCGAGTCGCAGGACAGAAGCGGTCTTCGAAGTCTCACCGTCCCGCCAGGTCGGCATGACCTGCTCGCGCAGATCGCAGCGGAGGCCCTGTGGGATCGGCGGATCACGGGTCGTGAGCGCTCCCCGCGGGCAACTGCGTACGCCGGAAGGAGGTCCAGCGATGACGCACCGTGAGTTTTTCCTCCCGCAACCCCCCTGACATTCGCGGCGTAAAGGGGTTAGCGTTCCTGACATGGCACCCGCCCGGGTCCGTGGTTGCGTCGGACCGCGGTGCTCGTCGCGAGCACGCCCGCCGGTCCGGCTAGCCGATGCCAGGCGCAGGCGAAACGGCCCACGTAAGGCGACTTCTCGTCGACCGATCACGGTGCGCCTTAGGGGTAAGTCCTGCCCCGTCGGGGGGTCCGACACCCCCCGAGCAGGGAGAAGGGGAGTAGTGGCGAGAGCGCCGCGAGACCCTCAGCAGGCGGATGTGGGGACGAAGACCAGGTCGGCCGGGCGGGTGCGACCCCGACAACGCGAGTCCGTCAACTCCGGGAGAAGGGGGGTCCCGCGTGGAGATCATCGTCAGGGGCCGTCACACCGATGTCGACGACAGGTTCCGACGGCATGTCGACGGCAAGTTGTCGAAGATCGAGCGACTGAACCAGAAGGTCATCCGGGTGGACGTGGAGGTCTCCCAGGAGCGCAACCCGCGCCTGGCGGACCAGCGTGAGCGGGTCGAGATCACGATCCGGTCCCGGGGGCCCGTGATCCGCGCCGAGGCCGCCGCCGAAGACCGGTACGGGGCCCTCGACGTGGCCATGGACAAGCTGGAGAACCGGCTGCGCCGGCAGAACGACCGCCGCAAGGTGCACTACGGCAGCCGCGCCCCCGCCAAGCTCGCCAAGATGGAGCCGCTGCCCGAGCCCACCGCGGCCGAGCCGCTCGCCGAGCCGGTGCCCGCCGCCACCGCGACGGCCGAGCCCGAGACGCGCCGGGAGGAGCCGGCCGAATCGCACGAGAAACTGGTCCCGATCCCCATGGAGGGCGACGGCCCGCTCGTCGTGCGCGAGAAGTTCCACCGGGCCGAACCGATGGGCATCGAGCAGGCCCTGTTCGAGATGGAGCTGGTGGGCCACGACTTCTTCCTCTTCCGCGACAAGGCCACCGGCCACCCGTCCGTGGTCTACCGGCGGCGCGGCTACAACTACGGGGTCATCCGCCTTGTCGAAGAGTGAAGCGGCACATGCGGCACGTCACCGGCCGGGGCATGTCATGATCTAGAAAGGCGTAACTCAGCAAGCCGCGGACGCGGTGGTCCGGGGCGAAAGGGCAGGCGCACCGCGCATGCCCGCTGCGCGTGGCTCGCGCCCCGCGCCGCATCGCCCGGACCGCCGCCCCGCGGAACCCTCCGGAAGACCAGATCGCTGACAGTGAAGGGGGGAAGCGGCGTTCTCCTGCACGCCGCGACTCAGGTGAGCGAGAATCCCGAGGCTCGCGGCGCCGCCGCGGTGCCCCGCCAGGCCGCGGGCGGCAGGGGCGACGCGCAGGGCCCCGCCGACCCCATCCGCGTGCTCATCGTGGACGATCACGCGTTGTTCCGGCGCGGCCTGGAGATGGTGCTGCAGGACGAGCCCGACATCGAGGTCATCGGCGAGGGCGCGGACGGGTACGAGGCGGTCGAGATGGCCGGCGACCTGCTGCCCGACGTGGTCCTGATGGACATCCGCATGCCCCGCCGCAGCGGCATCGAGGCATGCACGGCGATCAAGGACGCGGCACCCAGCGCGAAGATCGTGATGCTGACCATCAGCGACGAGGAGGAGGACCTCTTCGAGGCGATCAAGGCCGGTGCCACCGGTTACCTGCTCAAGGAGATCTCCATCGACGAGGTCCCCCAGGCGGTGCGCGCGGTGCACGGCGGCCAGTCGCTGATCAGCCCGTCCATGGCCTCCAAGCTGATCACCGAGTTCGCGGCGCTGGCCAAGCGCAGCGAGGAGCGGCAGCAGCAGGTGCCCGCCCCCCGCCTCACCGACCGCGAGATGGAGGTCCTGCGCCTGGTCGCCCGCGGCCTCGGCAACCGGGAGATCGCCCGCGAGCTGTTCATCTCGGAGAACACCGTCAAGAACCACGTCCGCAACATCCTGGAGAAGCTGCAGCTCCACTCCCGCATGGAAGCGGTCGTCTACGCCGTACGGGAGAAACTCCTGGAAATCACCTGACCCCGCCGTCCCCCATACCCCATCCGCAGGGACGCCCGAGCACGCATGCCGCCAAAGACATGATCATGTCCCCAGCCCAGGCATGCCCCTGACCCATGCCCGCCGACACCCCCATGAGGAAACCCTCAAAGCCCCCCAACGCCGACACGGCCACGCCCTAAAACCACGTAGGCCCCAGCACTGCCTCGCCGCTGGAACGTCGCCCACCAGCCCCCCAAAGCGCCGCCACGACTGGCCCCGCATCCGCGAGCCCCCAGTCGCCCGCCCGGAATCGGCGGAGGCCCGCAGCCGACATGCGAGCTGCTCCTCCAACGGCGTGCGCATTCGACGCTGGAACGATGGCGCCCTGACGCCGCGTAGGTCACCTCTCGCGCCGCCCTGGCTGCCGAGCATGCCCGTCAACGCCCTGAAACGGTGCCTGCCGCGGCTGACGCTGCGTCGCAGGTCCCCCAACCACTCGCGCGGCGGGCTGCCATCACCCGCCCGGAGCTGGTTGGCCGTGGCGGGCTTGTTGGCCGATGAGTCGGCGCGGCCGGCACCAGCGCTCCTCGAAAGGTGGGGCCGCCCTCGTTGTCGGAAGGGACTCTGACGCCGCGTCGGTCCCCCCTTTTGCGCTGCCCTGGCCGCTGGAATGCCGAGCCTGCCCATCAGCACCCCCCAAAACGGCGCCGCCGCGACTGGTCCTACATCCGCGAGACACTCAGTTGCCCGCGTGGAGGCTGCGGTCGCCCGCGTGGACTTGGTGGGGTCCGTGGCCGACAGGCGAGCGCAGCCAGCACCGGCGCGCTCCTTGAACGGCGTGGCAGCATTCGACGTTTGGATGAGTGCCTGCTGATGCCGCGTAGGCCACTTGTCGTCGCTGGTCTAGCCCTTGGGATGCCGGGACTGTCGGTCAGTGCCCTGAGACGGTGCCCGCTGCTGACGCTGCGTCCGCGGGTCCTCCAACGCTCGCGCGGCGGGCTGCCGTCACCCACGCAGAACTGGTTGGCCGTGGCGGGCTTGTTGGCCGGTGAGTCGGCGCGGTCGACACCAGCGCTCCTCGAAAGGTGGGGCCGCTCTCGTTGCCGGAAGGGACTCTGACGCCGCGTCGGTCCCCCCTTTTGCGCTGCCCTGGCCGCTGGGATGCCGAGCATGTCCGTCAGCGCCCTGAGACGGTGCCCGCTGGCTGGCCCTGCGGTGGCAGCTCACCCGGCCGCCCGCTGCCGCCCGCTCGGCGTTGGCAAGGGAAAGGCAGTCGGCACCGGCGCTCCTCGAACCGCGTGGTCGCATTTGATGTCGGGACGGGCGCCTGCTGACGCCGCGTAGGCCAATTCGTCGGGGCGGCTGTCGGGGCGGCTGTGGCGCCGCTGCTGGGGTAGCGGTTGCGGGGCTGGCTTGGGGCGCCATGGGGCCCAGTCGGCGCTTGTGGGCCCGCAGGAGGGCGGCTTGTTTCGTCTGTCGCGTTCGTGACGTGGGTCGTGACGGCGCGGTTGTGTTTTGCCTGGAAGCAGGTGATCGCGTAGAGGACACCGGCTATCTCGGTTTGGTGGTGTTGGAGGCTAGCATCGGGCGGGTGACGGACATCGAACTCAGTGCGGATGAGGTGCGGCGGCTGCAGCTTCGGGCGCAGGGGCTGCTCGGGACGGACGGCAGGCGGGGCGGTGTGCCGGGGGTCCTGCGGCGGCTGGGGGCCGTCCAGCTGGACACCATCTCCGTGCTCGCGCGCTCCCACGAGCTGGTGCCCTACGCGCGTCTCGGGCCGGTCGGGAAGGCGGCGGTCGAGAAGGCGTACTGGGGTGACGGCGCGGGCTTCGAGTACTGGGCGCACGCGGCGTCCGTGCTGCCCATGTCGGAGTGGCCGTACTTCTCCTTCAGGCGGCGCGAGTTCCGCCGCCGGGGGTGGCGGTGGCACAAGGTGCCCGAGGGCGTGTGCGACGACGTGCTCAAGCGGTTGCGCGTCGACGGGCCGCTCACCACCAAGGAGCTGGGGGGCGCCAAGTCGGGCGCCGACTGGTGGCAGTGGAGCGACCACAAGATCGCCGTCGAGTGGCTGCTGGACATCGGCGAGGTCGTGTGCGTGCGCCGGGTCGGCTGGCGGCGGGTGTACGACCTGGCCGAACGGGCCGTCCCCGCCGCCCTGCTGGCGGAGGAGCCGGACGACGAGACGTGCCTGACCAGGCTGGTCGCGCACGCCGGGCGGGCCCTGGGCGTGGCGACCCGCGCGGACCTGGCCGACTACTTCCGGATCAAGGCCGAGCAGGTCGACGCGGTGGTCGAGGCGGCCGGGCTGGTGCCGGTGCGCGTGGCGGGATGGCGGAACGGGGCCTGGGCCGATCCCGGCGCGCTCTCCGCCCCGGCGCGCGGACGGCACGTCACGACGCTGCTGTCCCCGTTCGACTCACTGGTGTGGGACCGGGCCCGCACGTCCCGCGTGTTCGGTTTCGACCACCGGCTGGAGGCCTACGTGCCCAAGGCCAAGCGGGTCCACGGCTACTTCACCATGCCCGTGCTTGCCGGGGGACGGCTCATCGGGCGCGTCGATCCGGCCCGCGAAGGTACGACCCTGGTGGTCCGTCAGGCGTCGCTGGAGCCGTGGGCGACCCGGACGGCCGCCCGTACGGAGTCGTCCGTGGCCGCCCTGTGCACGGCGCTGCGCAAGGCGGCCGAGTGGGTCGGGTGCGACGCCGTACGCGTCGAGCGCATGACCCCAACGGACCTTCTCGGTAATGTCAACGCGCGCCTGGCGGGGTAGGCGCGCGGGTAAAGAATTCGTGCGGCGTCAGCCGTGGGGGGTGTGCTGGCTGTCGGTGCGGATGGGCTTGTCGATGGTCTCCCCGGCCGACCCGCCGCGGCGCTTGTCGGTGCGGGTGCCGAAGACGGAGTAGTCGACGATCTCCGGAATGACCCGGGGCGCGTCCACCACCACGTCGGCGAAGATGTGCACCACCCCGCCGACGATGAAGCCGACCACCACGATGCCCACGCCGACCCAGAAGGCGACCCAGGCCGGGCCCATGCACAGGGCGATTCCGCCGACCACGAACCCGGTGATCACGATGCCGACGGCGACCCACGAACCGGGCCGCCCCGCGTGCGAGCCGTGTCCCTCCTGCGGCTGTTCTTCCGTCATCGAACGCCTCCCCTCGGGTATGCGGAGACACCTTCCTCGGGACGGAAAGGTCAAACGGAGAGCGCGCTGGATTGCGTCAAGGAGTGACCTAGACCATCCTGAGACTCGCCTACGATGGCATCGTACGTGTGGTGTGCGTTCCGCCGGTCGGCGGTGACCCACGATCTGCAAGGAGCCTTGAGAGTGCCACCGGTCATCGACAAGATTCTTCGTGCGGGCGAAGGTAAAACCCTGCGCAAGCTCAAGAAGCTCGCGGATCAGGTCAACTCCATCGAGGA
This sequence comes from Actinomadura keratinilytica, assembly GCF_039539665.1. NCBI lineage: Bacteria > Bacillati > Actinomycetota > Actinomycetes > Streptosporangiales > Thermomonosporaceae > Actinomadura > Actinomadura keratinilytica. Next base: position 10,958 of record NZ_BAABDO010000004.1, on the reverse strand, counting down.
GGACTTCCTCGAGATGAGTGACGCCGAGCTGCGCGAGCTCACCGACAAGTACCGGGAGCGCATCGCCGACGGCGAGACCTTGGACGACCTGCTGCCGGAGGCGTTCGCCACCGCGCGGGAGGCGGCCCGCCGCGTGCTCGGCCAGCGACACTTCGATGTGCAGATCATGGGCGGCGCCGCGTTGCACTTGGGCAACATCGCCGAGATGAAGACCGGTGAGGGCAAGACGCTCACCGCGGTGCTGCCGGCGTACTTGAACGCGTTGTCCGGCGACGGGGTGCACGTCGTCACCGTCAACGACTACCTGGCCAAGCGCGACGCCGAGTGGATGGGGCGCGTGCACCAGTTCCTCGGCCTGGAGGTCGGCGTCATCCTCCCGCAGATGACCCCGGAGGAGCGGCGCGCCGCCTACAACGCCGACATCACCTACGGCACCAACAACGAGTTCGGCTTCGACTACCTGCGCGACAACATGGCCTGGAGCCTGGACGAGTGCGTCCAGCGCGGGCACAACTTCGCGATCGTGGACGAGGTCGACTCGATCCTGATCGACGAGGCCCGGACCCCGCTGATCATCTCGGGTCCGGCCGAGCAGAACTCCAAGTGGTACGTGGAGTTCGCCAAGATCGTGCCGCGGCTCAAGCGCGCCGAGCCGATTCCCGGCGAGGTGGACAAGTACGGCCCGGGCGACTATGAGGTCAACGAGAAGAAGCGCACCGTCGGCATCACCGAGTCCGGCGTGGAGAAGGTCGAGGACTGGCTCGGCATCGACAACCTCTACGACTCGGTCAACACCCCGCTGGTCAGCTTCCTCAACAACGCGCTGAAGGCCAAGGAGCTGTTCAAGCGCGACAAGGACTACGTCGTGATGAACGGCGAGGTCCTGATCGTGGACGAGTTCACCGGCCGCATCCTGCACGGCCGCCGCTACAACGAGGGCATGCACCAGGCCATCGAGGCCAAGGAGGGCGTGCCGATCAAGGACGAGAACCAGACCCTCGCCACGATCACGCTGCAGAACTACTTCCGGCTGTACAAGAAGCTGTCCGGGATGACCGGTACCGCCATGACCGAGGCGGCCGAGTTCAACAAGACCTACAAGATCGGGGTCGTGCCGATCCCGACCAACAAGCCGATGATCCGCAAGGACGTCCCGGACGTGGTCTACAAGACCGAGCAGGCCAAGTTCGAGGCGGTCGTCGAGGACATCGCCGAGCGGCACGAGAAGGGCCAGCCGGTGCTGGTCGGCACCACCTCGGTGGAGAAGTCCGAGCGGCTGAGCAAGATGCTCAAGCGGCGCGGCATCCCGCACCAGGTGCTGAACGCCAAGCACCACGAGCAGGAGTCGGCGATCGTCGCCGAGGCGGGCCGCAAGGGCGCGGTCACCGTGGCCACCAACATGGCCGGCCGCGGTACCGACATCATGCTCGGCGGCAACCCCGACTTCCGCGCCGACCTGGAGCTGCACCAGCGCGGCCTGTCGCCGCTGGAGACGCCCGAGGAGTACGAGGCGGCCTGGCCGGAGGCGCTGGAGAAGGCCAAGGAGGCCGTCAAGGGCGAGCACGAGGAGGTCGTCGCGCTCGGCGGCCTGTACGTGCTGGGCACCGAGCGGCACGAGTCGCGGCGCATCGACAACCAGCTGCGCGGCCGGTCCGGACGGCAGGGCGACCCGGGCGAGTCCCGGTTCTACCTGTCACTGGAGGACGACCTGATGCGGCTGTTCAACTCGGCCCGGGTCGAGGCGATCATGACGCGCCTGAACATCCCGGACGACGTGCCGATCGAGTCCAAGATCGTGTCCAATGCGATCAAGTCGGCGCAGGGCCAGGTCGAGCAGCAGAACTTCGAGATGCGCAAGAACGTCTTGAAGTACGACGAGGTGCTCAACCGGCAGCGCCAGGTCATCTACGCCGAGCGCCGCAAGGTGCTGGAGGGCGCCGACCTGCACGAGCAGGTCCGCAACATGATCGACGAGGTCGTCGAGGGCTATGTCGCGGGCGCCACCGCCGAGGGCTTCGCCGAGGAGTGGGACCTCGACAAGCTGTGGAAGGCGTTCAAGCAGCTGTACCCGATCTCGTTCAGCGTCGAGGACCTGGTCGAGGAGATCGGCGGCGACATCTCCAACCTGGACGCCGAGACGCTGGCCGAGCGGGTCCGCAAGGACGCCCAGGCCGCCTACGACGCCCGCGAGGAGGAGCTCGGCTCGGAGGTCATGCGCGAGCTGGAGCGCCGCGTGGTGCTGTCGGTGCTCGACCGCAAGTGGCGCGAGCACCTGTACGAGATGGACTACCTGCAGGAGGGCATCGGACTGCGGGCCATGGCGCAGCGCGACCCGCTGGTGGAGTACCAGCGGGAGGGCTACGACATGTTCAACGCGATGCTCGACGGCATCAAGGAGGAGTCGGTCGGCTACCTGTTCAACCTCGAGGTCGAGGTCGAGGAGCAGCCGCAGGCCAAGGTCGGCGCCGCCCCGGTCGAGGTGTCCAAGACCGCCCCGGCCAAGGACGCCGAGGAGGAGGCCGCGGCGTCCGAGGAGGGCGAGGAGCCCGAGAAGGCCGACAGGGGCGAGGGAGGCGAGCACGAGGCGCCCGCCATCCGCGCCAAGGGCCTGGAGAAGCCGCAGCGTCCCAAGAAGCTGGACTACTCGGCGCCCACCGTCGACGGCGAGGGCGGCGTGGAGCACCACAGCGAGGAGGCCGCGGACCCGTACGAGGGCGTCGGCCGCAACGACCCGTGCCCGTGCGGTTCGGGCAAGAAGTTCAAGCGCTGCCACGGCGACCCGCGCAAGAAGTAGCCCGCACGACCTGACGGCGGCCTCCCGGACACCCGTCCGGGAGGCCGTTTTGCGTCCCGCCACGCCCGCACGCGCCGCAGGCCCCCACCTCCCTACTGCGGACGCCCCCGCCCGCTGTGGGGAGGCGTGCCGCCGTGCTGCCCCGTGTTACCCGGCATCCCGCCGTCCTGCGCGTTTACGGCTCGGCCCGCGCCGGACGACGGCTGGGCATTGCCGACGCCGTTCGGCGCGCCTTTTCGCTCGATGAGCCTCCGGCCGAAGCGGCGACCCCGGACTGGTCGGTGGACGCCGGTTGCGGGCGGGCGGGCCAGGCACCCGCCGGCAGGTGCGTGAGGTCGTGGTGTTTCGCGTTGCCTGGCGCCCCGGTTCCGGGTGTTCCACCGTCTGGTGGGTGGCAGTTGGGCATGCCGGCGCCGACCGGTGCGGCTTTTGCTTCCCTCCGGGCCGGAGTGTGTGATCGGAGCGGTTGGTGGCGTCGACTGAGATACCGGTTGTGGACGCCCCGGATGGCCCGAATGGGACGGGCCGTCCGGGGCGGTGGCCGGTTGCGGTCAGAGGCTGCGGTGCTGAGGTGGGGCGGTGACGCGCGCCGGGGTTCGTGGGTGCCGGGTCGGTCCCGGCGCAGCGGGCCGTCCCGCGCGGTGGGGCGGGGTGGTCGTCTCCAGGGCGGTGCACCGCCAGCGGCCCCGGTGCCGTTCGAGGCGGAGGGCGAGGGCGTGGACGTGCCCGGCCAGGACGACCACGGCGCCGGTCTCGGCGACGTCCGGGGCGGGCTCCTGGAGCCAGGTCGTCAGCACGCGCGGTGGCACGGTGCGGGCGCCGGAGGCGAGCGGGAGCGGGTGGGCGGCCAGCGCGCGGCAGATCTCCGGGGCGGCGCGGCGGGACAGGTGGTGCAGGGTGCGCGTGCCCGCCAGAACCTCGGCGACCAGGCGGACGATGGCGGTGGCCGCGCCGCGCAGCTCCTCCTGGGGCGGGTGTTCGGCCAGGTGGAGGGGTGCCCGGTCGCGGCCGCGGGCCGGGGGCGCGACGGCGCGTATGCGACGTGGGCCGGGCTCGTGCGGCCAGCGGAGGGCCAGGGCGCCGTCGGTCGGCCGGAACTGCTCGCGCATGGTTGTCTCCTTGTGTCGGGGGCGCCCGGGGGGAGGCGCCGACTACAAGGAGCCGTGGACGGGCCGTTTGATACAGGCTGGCCGGATGCGGTCAGACAATGCGTCCAAGGCGGGCAGGGGGCGCGTCGGCTTGGCTGTGGCCTCGGTGGACGTGGCGGCGTGCGGCGCGTTCACATGGGCGTCTCTGGACCCTTGGCGGTTGGCTTGTGAACAGACGGGGCGCCGTCGTCGCGGGGGCGGACGGTGTTGATCGTCTCTGGTGTCGGCTGAGCGCCGCGGTGTCTTCGGTCGCCCAGGAGGCGGGCGTGTGCATGGCGAAGGCCGCGGCGGCGGGCCGTCGGGGCCCGCCGCCGCGGCCGGAGGGGGAGGCGGGAGGAGTGGTCAGAAGGCGGCTATGACGTGCTCGTCTCCGCGGCGCCGCCCTTCTTCGAGCGGCCGCTCTTCTTGCCTGAGCCGGCCAGTTCGGGGGAGGCGGCGGGGTCGGCCGCGGCCGACTCCTCGCCCTCCGGTTCGCGGCCGGGGGTGGGGATGTTCAGCTTGCGGATCAGCACGCTGAACAGCAGGTAGTAGATCGCCGCGTAGATCAGCCCCATGATGATCAACGGGATCAGCTTGTGGGTGTTGTCCTTGGAGCCGTTGATCAGCATGTCGATGCCGCCGGCGGAGAAGCTGAAGCCCAGCTTCATGCCGAGCGCGTCCGCGACGGCCATGGAGATGCCGGTCAGCACCGCGTGCAGGCCGAACAGGATCGGCGCCACGAAGATGAACGCGAACTCGATCGGCTCGGTGATGCCGGTGACGAACGCGGTCAGCGCGGCGGAGAACATGATGCCGCCGACGGCCGGGCGGCGGTGCGGCGGGGCGGCGCGCCACATGGCCAGGGCGGCGGCGGGCAGTGCGAACATCAGGACGGGGAAGTAGCCGGTCATCGACCAGCCCGCGCCGTCGGCGCCGTTGAGGTAGCAGTTCAGGTCGCCGGCGTAGGTCTTGCCGTTCACGGTGCACTCGGGGATCTGCGTCCAGACGACGTTGTTGGGGATGTGGTGCAGGCCGAGCGGCAGCAGCAGCCGGTTGATCACGCCGTAGACGCCCGCGCCGATCGTGCTGTTGTCGGCCATCCACTCGCCGAAGTCGGTGAGCCACTTGCCGAGCACCGGCCAGATGAAGCCGAACACCACGCCGAGGATCATCGCGGTGAACGCGGTGATGATCGGGACGAACCGGCGGCCGCCGAAGAAGGCCAGCCAGGTCGGCAGCTTGATGCGGTAGAAGCGCTGGTAGAGCAGGGCGGTGACGAGCCCGATGACGATGCCGCCGAGCACCCGGGTGGGATTCTGCGCGGCCAGGTCCAGCACCAGGTTGGGCCGGCCGGGGTTGTCCGGATCGAACAGCTGCTTGCCGATCTTGGCCTTGAGCTCCTCGTCGAACCGGACGAAGAAGATGTTCATGCTGACGTAGTGGAAGACCAGGTAGCCGACCACGGCGGCCAGCCCGGTCGAGCCGTCGGACTTCTTGGCGAAGCCGACGGCGACGCCCACCGCGAACAGCAGCGGCATCCAGTCGAACAGCGCGCCCCCGGCGCCGGAGAAGACCTGCGCGACCCGGTCGGCGCCGGAGAAGCTGATCCACGGGTCCGCCGCCTTGTCGGTGCCGATCACGTCCGGCTGGCCGAGGCGCAGCAGCAGGCCGGCCGCGGGCAGGACGGCGATCGGCAGCATCAGGCTGCGGCCGATGCGCTGGAGGACGGCCAGGGCGGCCGATCCGCGGCCTGGTGCCGCGGTCCCGCCCACTGCGGTTGTGGAACTCATCGGGTTTTCCTCCTTGTAGCCGGGGGAGTGCTACGTGCGCGATTGCGGGTTTCCGAGGGAGGTGCGGATCTGGTAGCGGTCGGCCCGGTAGGTGGACACGCCCAGTTCCGCGCACACGCCACCGGTGTAGGAGCGTCGCCGCAGGAGCAGGACGGCGCTGCCGCGGGGTATCTGCAGGTGACGGGCCTCCGTGGCGTCGGCCACGGCGGCGTCGATGGTCTGGTCTCCGGCGTCGAACACCACCCCGTAGACCGCTTCCAGGACGCCGTACAGGGAGCGGTCGGCCAGTCGCCGGTCGAGCAGGTCGGGGGCGAGCGAGGCCAGGATGTGCGCCCGCTCCAGCGCCATGGGCTGCCCGTCGGCGGTGCGCAGCCGTTCGATGACGTGGATCTCGGTGCCGGGTTCGACGTCGAACTGGCGGGCCAGGTGGGCGTCGGCGGCGATGGTGCGCCGGTCCAGGTCGATCGCGCCCGGCCGCATCCCGCGGGCCAGCATGTCCTCGGTGAAGGAGACCAGCCGCAGCGGCATCTCGATCTTGGGGCGGGCGACGAAGGTGCCCTTGCCCGGCACCCGGTACAGCCGCCCCTCGGAGACGAGCTGGTCGACGCCCTGCCGGACGGTCATCCGGGACAGCCCGTACCGGACGCACAGCTCGCGCTCGGACGGGATCGGCGCGTCCACCGGCAGCTCCGCCGACTCGATCAGGTCGAGCAGGATCGCCCGGAGCTGGAAGTACTTCGGGACGGGACTGTGCGGGTCGATGCTGGTCACGTGGTCGTCGTCCTCGGGGCCGGGGCCGGGTACCTACGGTACGTACTGGTCTAGGCCGGACTAGACCACAGCATGAAACGCCATGTCAATGCACAGATGGATAACGGCTGCATTAAGCAGGAACGTCGTGAAATCGCAGGTCAGCAGCCATGACCGGCCGTCACCGGGCGGTTTGCGGCGGGCCGGTCCGCGCGCCGGCCCGCCGGAGAGGCGGCGGTCCGGCCCCGTCGCGGGAGAGTTGCCCCCGGGATCTTCGCTCTGTCCGTTTGGTGGAGTATGGTGACGACTGGTCTAGTCCGGACTAGACCAGTCCAGAGCGCCGTCACTCCGCACGGAGAGCACCCCCATGGCAGCACTGCTCCTCGCCGCGAAGAACCTGGTCGCCGTCCCCGACGGGGACGGTCCCACCCGCCTGCTGTCCCCGGGCTTCGTCCGCGTGGCGGACGGCGTGATCACCGAGGTCGGCGAGGGCGCCCCGCCCGCACCGCCGGACGTGCGCCTGCCCGCCGGGACGCTCGCCCCCGGCCTGGTCGATCTGCAGGTGAACGGCTACTTCGGCCACGACCTGGCGGACGCGGACGAGGCCGGCTGGCACGAGATCGTCCGGCGGCTCCCCGAGACGGGCGTCACCGCGTTCCTGCCCACCTTCATCACCGCGCCCGTCGCCGCCCAGGCCGCGGCGCTGCGCCGCACCCGCGACCTGCTGCCCGCACTGCCGGACGGGGCCCGGGTGCTGGGCGTCCACCTCGAAGGGCCGTTCCTGTCGGCCAAGCGCAAGGGCGCCCACAACGCCGACTGGCTCACCGACCCCACGCCCGAGGCGGTCGCGACGCTCCTGGAGACCGGCCTGGTCAAGCTGGTCACCCTCGCGCCCGAACGGGACGGCGCCATCGCGGCGGTCGAAACGCTCGTCGAGAACGGCGTGCTGGTCAGCGTCGGGCACAGCGACGCGACCGCCGAGCAGGTCGCCCGGGCCGCCGACGCGGGCGCCCGCAAGGTCACCCACATCTTCAACGCCCAGAGCGGCGTCCACCACCGCGACCCCGGCGTCGCCGCGCAGGCGCTGGCCGACCCGCGGCTGCACCCCGGCCTGATCCTCGACCTGCACCACGTGTCGGACGTCGCGGCCCGCGTGGTGTTCGCGGCCGCCGCCGGACGGGTCGTGCTGGTCACCGACGCCGCGTCCGCCGCGGGCATGCCGCCCGGCTCCTACGACCTGGGCGGCGAGCCCATCGAGCTGCCCGCCGAGGGGCCGCCGCTGCGCGCCGACGGCACGATCGCCGGGTCCGCGCTGCGGCTGGACGCCGCGGTCGGCAACGCCGTCGCCCTCGGCGTCGACCCGGTCACCGCGGTCGACGCCGCCACCCGCGTCCCGGCCGACCTGATCGGCCGCCCCGACCTCGGCCGCATCGCACCCGGCGCGGCCGCCGACCTGGTGTGGCTCGGCCCCGACCACCGGGCGCGTGCCACCTGGGTCGCAGGGCACATCGTCTACCAGGGCAGCAACGTTCACCAGGGCAGCAACGTGTTCCAGGGGGATGAATGACCACCAGCCGCATGCGGGCCGAGATCGGCGAGCAGCCGGACGCCCTGGCCCGCACCATCGAGGCGCTGCTGCCGCGCGTGCCCGACCTCGGGCTGCTGGCCCGCGGCACCCGCCAGGTGCTGTTCATCGCGCGCGGGTCGTCCGACAACGCCGCGGTGTACGGCCGGTACCTGGTGGAGTCGCACACCGGACGGCTCGCCACGCTCGCCGCGCCGTCCATCGCCACCGCCTACCGCAGCCGCCTCGACCTGTCCGGCGTGCTGGCCGTGGCGATCAGCCAGTCCGGCAAGACCGAGGAGATCGTCGAGACGCTGGAGTGGGCGGCCTCCTGCGGCGCCCGCACCGTCGCGGTCACCAACGGCGCCGCGTCCCCGCTGGCCGAGGCCGCCGAGGTCGCGCTGATCACCGAGGCCGGGGACGAGCTCGCCGTCCCGGCCACCAAGACCTACAGCACCCAGCTGGCCGCGCTGGCGGTGCTGGCGCTCGGCCTCGGCGCCGAGGTCGAGCGGGCCGATCTGCGCCGGGCGCCGGACGAGGTGGCGCGGCTCATCGCGGTGACCGAGGCGGCCGAGGCGCTGCCCGCGATCGTCGCGGAGCTGGCCGAGGTGCAGGGCGCGGTGGTGTCCGGCCGCGGCATCGCGTTCGGCACCGCCCTGGAACTGGCGCTGAAGATCAAGGAGGCGTGCTATCTGCACGCCATGGGCCTGTCGTACGCCGACCTGCTGCACGGCCCGATCGCGGTGGTGGACGACCGGACGCCCGCCCTGCTGGTCGCCGCCGGCTCCGGGCCGACCCTGGCCGGCACGGTGGCGCTGGCCCGGCGGGTGCGCGGAGCGGGCGCCCGCGCGTACGGCATCGGCGGCGGGGACGGGCTGGCCGCCGCGTGCTCGCGGGCGCTGCCCGGCCCCGACCTGCCCGAATGGGTCGCGCCGCTGGGGCTGATCGTGCCGGGGCAGCTGCTGGTGGAGGCGCTGGCGCGGGCGCTCGGCGTCGACCCCGACGTGCCCCGCGGGCTCAACAAGGTCACCCAGACCGACTAGCGGACTCTCCGGGTCCGCCGGGTTTCCCCGGATCATCCAGGAAAGGGACGAGCGGATGGACAAGGCCGAGGCCATCATCGCCGCGCTGGGCGGCGCCGACAACATCGACGAGATCGAACCGTGCGCCACCCGGCTGCGCACCGTCGTCTCGGACGCGGATCTGGTCGACGATGCCGGGCTGAAGGCCGCCGGCGCGTTCGGCGTGATGCGCAGCGGAAACGTCGTGCAGGTGGTGGTCGGGCCGGACGCCGACACCATCGCCAGCGACATCGAAGACCTGCTGGACTGACGGGCCGGGGGAGCCACGCGATGACGCGAGTTCTGTCACCGGTCGCCGGGCGGGTCGTCGGCCTGGCCGGAGTGCCCGACCCGGTGTTCGCGCAGGCCATGGTCGGCCCGGGCACCGCGGTCGATCCCGAGCGCGCGCCCGGCCCGGCCCTCGCCCCGGTGACCGGCACGATCGTCAAGCTGCACCCGCACGCCTTCGTCGTCGTCGACGACGAGGGCCACGGCGTGCTGGTGCACCTGGGCGTGGACACCGTCCAGCTCAAGGGCGAGGGCTTCGAGCTGCTGGCCGCCGAGGGCGACGCGGTCGAGGCGGGGCAGCCGGTGGTGGGCTGGAACCCCGCCGAGATCGAGGCGGGCGGCCGGTCGCCGGTGTGCGCGGTGGTGGCGCTGGACGCCCCCGCCGACGCGCTGTCCGACGTGAAGGAGTCCGGGGCGGTCGAGAAGGGGGCCGAGCTGTACACATGGCGCTGAGCGAGCACGACCCGCCCGGTGCCGGGGAACGCCGCGACCCGGCGGAGATCCCGCTGCGGGCCGCGGTGTTCGACCTGGACGGCACCCTGGTCGACACCGAGCCGCGCAACCGCGCCATGTGGCAGCGGCTGTTCCAGACGCACGGCGTCCCGCACGACGAGGCGCTGATCGCCTCGTTCGCCGGGCGGCGCGGCGTCGAGGTGCTGGCCGAGCTGGCGCACCTGTTCCCCGGCCGCGCCGTCGACGAGCTGTTCGCGCAGGTGGTGTCGTACGGCACCGCGCCGGACATGCCGCCGGTGGCGCCGGTGCCGGGCGCGGTCGAGCTGGTGCGGGCGCTGCACGGGGCGGGCGTGCCGGTGGCGGTGGTGACCTCCGCGCAGCGCCCCTACGCCGAGGCCCTGCTGGACGGCCTCGGCATTCTGGAACTCCCGGCGGCGACCGTGACCGCCGGGGACGTGACCACCGGAAAGCCGGACCCGGAGGGCTACCTGGCCGCGGCCGGGACGCTCGGCGTGCCGCCCGCCGACGCGGTGGCCTTCGAGGACGCCCCGGCGGGGGTGGCCGCGGTGAAGGCCGCGGGCATGACGTGCGTCGGCGTGACGACCACCCAGCCGGCGCAGGCCCTGGACGGGGCCGACCATCTGGTGGCGAACCTGAAGGAAGTGGAGCTCTCGCCGGGACCCGTGCTGCGGGTGTTCGGGGGCCGACCGCGCCGGGAACCGCCCGGGCGCGGCGAGGATGAGGAGTAGCTGTGAGCCAGCGCAACGTCAAGATCGAGGCGAAGGTGGGGCTGCACGCGCGCCCGGCCGCGCTGTTCGTGCAGACCGCGGCCAAGGCCGATTTCGACGTGACCGTGGCCAAGCCGGGCGGCGAGCCGGTCAACGCCAAGAGCATCCTGGCGGTGCTGGGCCTGGACGCCCGGCACGGCCAGGAGGTCATCATCCGCGCCGAGGGCGAGGGCGCCGAGGAGCTGCTCGACACGCTGGAGGCCCTGCTCAAGCAGCCGGAGCCGGAAAGTGCCTGACGCGGCGGTGCCCGCGGCCCGCCTGCTGCGCGGCGCGGGCGTCAGCCCCGGTGTCGGCGCCGGCCCGGTGCGGGTGGTCGCGGGCGCCGTGCCCGAGCCGCCCGCCG